>NZ_JAGGIJ010000001.1:353225-629299 GCF_024103505.1 Snodgrassella sp. | reverse complement strand
AAGGTTCTTCAGGTTTAGAAGGTTCTTCAGGTTTAGAAGGTTCTTCAGGTTTAGAAGGTTCTTCAGGTTTAGAGGGTTCGTCAGGTTTAGAGGGTTCGTCAGGTTTTGAAGGCTCTACTGGTAAAGGTAATTCCGGTTTTGGCGATGGTATAGGTGGTGTACCTTCGGCACCACTTCCTCCTAATTTGCCACCCGTGTTTGTAGCATGCACATGTAAATGATCCCTATGTTCATTACAGGCAGTCAATGCTATTGAAACAGCAATAACCAATGATTTAAGCATCAACTTAGAATATTTCATACTGATTATCTCCTTGATTTCAAACAATTGTTTGAAATTAATAAAAAATCTTTAAATAAAATATCATATTTTAATGAATTGTAACTTTAAGTTTTTTCTACAATTTTCTTCCTTTTTGGTATTTGTATGCTATTAATGTTAACATACATATTCCTTTATTTACAAACTAAGCCAAATTTTATTAATTGATAATAAAAATAATACAAACAGCAATATAAAAATAAAGTTACAGGATGAAATTGGCATAAAATTACAATGGTGACTATTATGCTCAATTTCTGCCTCAGTTAATTAAGCTGATTCGATTCAGGATTAATAGCAGCTCGCTCTTGCGTTAATTGGCGCTACTACTAAGGATATTTGTTTTATCAAGTTATGCGTTTGTATCATTCTTCGTTTTGGCGTTTCGCTGAATAGCATAGGTGAAGTTTCTGAGCTGACAGGAAAACGTGTACCTCTTGGCATATCCAGCGAAATTCGGCTATGGAAGTGGGTACAGACTGACTTTGTTGCTGATATTGCTGTATTTTTGTCTTCGATGTATCGGGGGGGAGTACCTGAATATTGGCCTGGCAGGCAGCATCATGATGGGGTTGCTGCTGTATGTGTCCATGCGTTTTCGTATGGCTTTGCAGTGATATAGGCAGGCCTAGCCATTGCTGCCATAGGGTGGTGCGTTGGTAACTCCAGATAAATCAGGCTGTTCAGATGCTGGCGCAAAAACTGGGTTAATGGATGTTTGCCCAGATGGCTGTTGACTTTGGCATAGGCCTGTGCAGTTTACATGGCTCAATAGTGGATGGTTTCTTTTAGCGCTGGCAGACTACTGCCGTTTGCTTAAGCTGTTGTTGCAAGATATTGAGGGGGCACTCGCTGGCCAGCTCTGCGCTGTTATCATCAATTACTTGCATGGTGAAATAGTAATATGCTGGCCATTATTATGTGAGTTAGTGTTCGATATCTATCTGGCTGAGCAAGATGCATGTCGCCATCCTGTCAGGCAATGGCTGCTGCTAGCTGGGGCAGCAGTGGGCATTGATGTCAGGATTTTTGCTGAGAGAAGTAGCGATGAAATCAGGTACGAGTATGCGGATGTGCTGAATTTGTTTGTGCAGGCCTTTGATGGGTAATTGTGATTTTTGCGAATCATGCTAAGTATAGCTACTCAAGCCGCGCTGATGTGGTTGAGCAGGGTAAAGAGACGGCTACATTAATACCATTAGGCAGGTGATAAAGTTCAAAATTCAATGAGGTTGGGAATGGCGATGTTAAATCGTCAATTTTTTTAAGTTGATATGGTGTTATTGAGAAGAAATCTCTGTTTGATTGATTTAGAACAACTGTTGATATACTGATATGTGATTTTAGTGTTGGTGTAAAAAAAGCCCGCCATTGGAGTTTATAGGTCTAAATAGGAGAGAAATTGACGTATAAAATGGCGGGAATGCAGGAAAATAAATAGCTTATTGGCTATTTGGTTAAGAATAATAGCAAATAATTTGATCTTGGTCTACAAATGTTATTAATTTTGAAGATATTATCCATTGTTAATATAATATATTTTATATATTTGATCTGTATGTAAACTTTGATGTGTGATTTAACTCTATATTTTAAAGAGAAAGGATGGGGTAGTTGATGTTGCTAATAGCCGCTGCTGGTACGGACAGTTAGGTTTGTTTCTTAAGGTTTGTAAGCAAAGGTGGCAGGAATAAAGTGGGTTTGGACGTTGGGGCGCAGTCTTCAAAGTACTGTATACATGCTTTTATGTTAATTAATTTAGGTGTGTATGGTGAAAGTGGTTGTTTTTTGAAGAATGTTCTGTGACTGTGATATCTGGATTAGTTAGCAAACGCAAAATGGCAAGATTAAGGTAATTGATATTTTTATTTAACTTTAATGCGATGATTATTAGCATAATATGCTGATATTAAGAAATATATAGAGATTTTATTGTTTTTTTAAGATTTGTATGGATTATTGTTGGTTGAGCGTTTAAAGTTAATACAATTAGATTGATTTAGTCTATTTTTGTTTTACTGGGGGATTGTGAGTATATGGCAATTTTGTCTGGAGTAAAGACGATTAAGAAGGTCGCTAGAGAACACAGGCAAAGTATTCTGGCATTTAGTACTGGTAAAAATGCTGTTGCTGCTTATCTGGCTATTAAGGACAGCTTTACGCATGTTTATCCTTATTATCTGTATCTGGTGCCAGAGCTGGAGTTTGTAGAAGAACAGCTTGATTTATATGAGCGACAGTTTGGTATCAAGATTACCCGTTTGCCGCATCCTGCACTGTATCAGATGCTCAAGGCACATGTTTTTCAGCCTTTGTGCAATGTGGCGGCGATTGATGAAGCACAATTGGAGGATTTTGATTATGCCGATATTCAAAAGGTAATGTGCCGGATGTTTGATTTGCCGCCGAATACGCCGGTGGCGAATGGTACTAGGGTGGAGAAAAATCCAAAGCAGCGGCTGAGTATGTTGCGACATGGTTCGATTGTGAAGAGCCAGTGTCAGTATTATCCGGTATGGGATTGGAAAAAAAGGGATTTGCTAGATTGTTTTACGCAACATCACGTCAGACTTGGAAGTGATTACAAGGTATTTGGTTGTTCTTTTGATAGCTTGGATTTACGTTTTCTGCTGCCAATCAGGCAGTTTTATCCGCGTGACTATCAGAAGATTCTGGAGTTTTTTCCATTGTGTGAACTGGAAATTTATCGTTGGGAGTGTGCTCATGGAAAAGGATAAAAGTGTTGTCAGGGCTGGTATATCTGTACAACGTAATTTGGACAGAAAGGCACGGAATATTTCTGAGCAGAGGTCTTTCTTGGCGTGTTCTGAGCGTGCTGGTCGCTATCGTGCAGATACGGACGCACTGATGCAGCTCGGGGAGTTGAAACAGGAGTTTGAACGGGCAAAACAGATGCCCAGACAGCTACGTCAGCGGGTTATGGATAGTGAATACTGGTGTACGGTCTGCTTTCAGACACATGAGCAGTTGATGTCTTTTCTTAATGCACTGAGGATACCACCTTGTGAGAATAAGTATATTGACGGGCAGGTGCTGGCACAAAAACTGGGAATTACGTTGCCACCAGCTGAGGTGAGATTTCGTTTATCTTCTTATGTAGATAAGGATTTTCAGAAGCTGGTCGATAATTAAGAGGCTGGTCTGTAGTTGTAAGCGGAATAAAATAACCGCCCTGTTCTGGAGAACGGGGCGGTTATTTTATGTGGATTTTACAGTGCTGTGCGTTTGTCCCACTCTTTGCTCAGGCGTTTGGCGGAAACGGGATAAGGGGTTTTCAGTTCCTGTGCAAATAGGGAAACGCGCAGTTCTTCAAGCATCCAGCGAAATTCGGCTATGGCTGTGGGTATCGGCTGGTTTTGTTGTTTATATTGGGATATTTTTTCCTGCCATGTATCGGTGAGTGCCTGAATATCTGCTTCGCGGGCAGTATCACGGGGGATGTTGCTGCTATATTTGTCCATGCGTTTGAGCATAGCTTGCAGGTATATGGGCAGGCGCGGCCACTGCTGCCACGGGGTGGCACTGGCAAAGCCGGGGTAAATCAGGCTGTTGAGGTGCTGGCGCAAAAGCTGGGTTAATGGATGTTTACCCAGATGGCTGTTAACTTCGGCATAGGCCTGTGCGGTTTGCAAGGCATAGTGGTTAACAGCTTCTTTTACCGCTGGCAGACGGCTGCGCGCCCGTTTGAGCTGCTCCTTGAAGGATTTTTCGTCACGTGGCAGGTCGTCTTCGCCTATCAGGGCGCGGTCAAGAACTGTATGTGTGAGGTCTTCGCGCAGGGTGTCGGTGCCAAGATGCTTGAGCAGCATGGCAATTTGGGTAAAGTCTGGCAGGCCTTTGTTGAGGTCTTTAATCTGTTCTTTCAGGTGCAGGCTCATCAGGGCGAGTACGCCACTGCGATGTGCCTGTTCGGCGGCAATAGCGGTATCAAACAGGCGTAAGGCGATGCTGCCGTTTTTTTGCAGTTGCAGGCCAAGATAGCCGGTAAGTTGCTGCTCGGCGCGGGCAAATTTGATGCTTTCTGGCAGTTTGCCGATATCCCAGTTGGTGATGTTGTCGCGCTCAAATTCGTTGCTGTTGTCGCGGAAGGTTACCGCAGCCGCCTGTCCGAGCTGTTGTTGCAGGATACTGAGGTCGCGCCCGCTGGCCAGTTCTGTGCCGCTGTCATCTATTACTTGAATGTTGAAATAACAATGTGCTGGTAATTGTTGTGTGCGCCACTGTTCGATGTCTATCTGGCTGAGCAGTCGCATGTCGCCGGCCTGTCGGGCAATGGCGTGTGCCAGTTGCGGCAGCAGCGGGGCATTGGTATCGGGATTGCTGCTTAGAAAAGTGGTGATGAAATCGGGTACGGGTACGCAGATGCGCCGTATTTGTTTGGGCAGGGCTTTGATGAGTAATTGCAGTTTTTCGCGAATCATGCCGGGTACGAGCCACTCAAGCCGCGCGGGGCTGATGCGGTTGAGCAAGGGTAGGGGGACTGCTACGGTAACGCCATCCAACGGGTGATGGGGTTCGAAACGGTAGCTGAGGGTACAGCGGCCGTCTTTGGTACTGAGGTATTCGGGAAACTGGTTTTCGGTGACATTGCTGGCCGCATGTTGCATCAGGTCGTCACGGCTCAGGTACAGCAGTTGGGGATTTTCGGCTTCAGCCTGTTTGCGCCATGTTTCAAAGGTGCGGATATCGGCCAGTGGCAGATGGTGGTCTTTGCTGGCTACGCTGGCTGGCAGGCGCTGGTCGTAGAAGCTGAATAGTGCTTCTTCATCTACCAGTACATCCTGCCGGCGAGATTTGTGTTCCAGTTCGGTGATTTCTTCTATCAATTTCTGGTTATGCTGGAAAAAAGCTGCTTTGAGGTTGCATTCCTGAGCTACGAGTGCGCTGCGGATAAAGATTTCACGAGCTTCTTTTGGGTTGATGCGCCCATAGCTTACTGGACGACGGGGCAGGACGGTAAGGCCGTACAGGGTGATGCGTTCGCTGGCCACTACTTCGCCGCGTTTCTGTTCCCAATGTGGTTCGAAGTAGTGATGGCGCAAAAGATGAGGGACTTCGCTTTCAATCCATTCTGGTTCGATTTTGCCAACATCACGGGCATATAAACGGGTAGTTTCGGTGAGTTCGGCAGCAATAACCCATTTGGGTTTGCTTTTAAATAATGAGGAGGCGGGAAACAGATGAAAATGAATGCCGCGCGCGCCGGTATAGTCGTGTCCTTCGGGACTTTTCAGACCAATATTGGTTATCAGGCCGGTGAGCAGGGCGCGGTGAATCTGTTCGTAGCTGGCCTCTTTGGCCTGTTGCCGGTTGTGACGTTGTTGCCGACGGGCAATCTGCTGCTGTTTGAGTTTAGCGGATAAATCCTGATTGCTGTTATTGTCGATGTTTGGCTGAGTGGTAAGGTTGGCAGGTGTTTGCCGGTAGGCGCTGGCTTTATCGGTAAGTCCCATGTCTATGGCAATCTGTGCCAGTTGGTGATGCAGTTCACGCCACTCACGCATACGCAGGTGGGAGAGGAAATATTGATGACACCATTGTATCATCTGCCGGTTGGATAAGCCTTTATCGCGTTCACGCTGGTAAGAATCCCAGATATTGAGATAGGCAAGAAAGTCAGATTGTTTGTCGTTAAAGCGTTCGTGCGCTTTGGTCGCTGCTTCACGTGCTTCCAGTGGCCGTTCACGCGGGTCCTGAATCGATAGTGCTGCTACGATTACCAGCATTTCAGCAACGCATTGCAGACGTTTGCCAGCCAGCAGCATGCGGCTGATGCGTGGGTCTAGCGGCAGGCGCGCCATTTGTTCGCCCAGTTTGCTTAGCTGGTTGTGTTCGTCTACTGCACCAAGTTCGAGCAGGATTTGATAGCCGTCGTTGATATAGCGTTGCTCGGGTGCCTGTAAAAAGGGAAAGGTGTTTACATCGCCCAGTTTAAGGCTAATCATGCGCAGGATAACAGCGGCTAGATTGCTGCGGATAATTTCTGGGTCGGTAAAGGCTGGGCGCTGGTTGAAGTCTGTTTCGCTATACAGGCGGATACAGATACCAGCAGCAACGCGGCCACAACGGCCGGCACGCTGACGTGCAGCAGCCTGACTGATGGGCTCGATGTGTAATTGTTCTACTTTGGCGCGGGCGGAATAACGTTTTACCCGAGCCAGTCCGGTATCGATAACATAGCGGATGCCAGGTACGGTAAGGGAGGTTTCGGCAACGTTGGTAGCCAGTACGATGCGACGCTGGCCACTATCTGGATGAAAGATTTTATGCTGTTCAGCCGCAGACAGGCGTGCAAACAGGGGCAGGATTTGGTCGTTACGGCGTAGTGGCGATTGCTGTAATGCATGCGCAGCTTCGCGGATTTCACGTTCGCCGGGCAGGAATATCAGGATATCACCATTGCCTTCACGTGCCAGTTCGTCGGCAGCATCAACAATGGCGTCGTTGATTTCTATTTCGGCTTCGTCTGCATCGGTGCTGTGCAGGGGACGATAGCGTATTTCTACCGGATAGGTACGACCAGATACTTCGATGACAGGAGCGGGAATGCCATGCAGGGTGAAATGCTGGCTAAAGCGTTCGGCATCGATGGTGGCCGAGGTGATGATGACTTTCAGGTCGGGACGCCGTGGTAAAAGCTGCTTGAGATAGCCCAGTAAAAAGTCGATGTTCAGGCTGCGTTCATGTGCTTCGTCGATGATGATGGTGTCGTAGGTGTTGAGAAAGCGATCAGTCTGACTTTCGGCCAGCAGGATGCCGTCGGTCATCAGTTTGATATAGCTTTCGGGTGCGGTTTTGTCGTTAAAGCGTACTTTGTAGCCTACAGTTTGGCCAATTTGGCTATGCAGTTCTTCGGCGATACGCTCGGCTACTGAGCGGGCAGCCAGCCGTCGTGGCTGGGTGTGGCCAATTAGTCCGGCTACGCCGCGCCCCAGTTCGAGGCAGATTTTCGGCAGCTGAGTGGTTTTACCTGATCCGGTTTCGCCGCAGATGATAACTACTTGATGCTGGCTGATGGCCTGTTTGATTGCTGCGCGTTTTTCATGGACGGGCAGGGTATTGTCGTATTCAGGCACGGGTAATCTGGCCAGTCGTTGCAGATAGGCCTGATGGGAGCGCTGGTAACGGCTGTTTACTTTTGCTTCACCGCCGTAACGGGCAGGATTTTTGCAGGCTTGTTGCAGGTAAAAGCGGTCTTTGCTTAGGATTTGATTAAGTTCGTATGCAGACATGGCACAGATACTGCCGAAAAATAAGTAGATATGAGTATTATACCAAATCTGCTTAAAATACTTTTTGGTGGCGGTTTATAGCGATTTTTTATGCCTAATCTGGCAATTTGGGATGCTAACTGGTGGATAAGTAGCTGCGTGGCTTGCTGTTTTAGAAAAAAATGGTTGCTGTAGTAAATAAAATAGTGTGATGCTCTGTTTTAGCAAATAAAACCGTGCGCGGTGTTCTGATGGATTAGAACACCTCTGTGTAGATTTTGAGATTGCACTGTGCCGGAAATATCTGAAAGGTTCAGTTATGCGGGCGTTGCTGGTGCCTGATTTTCAGGCCAATCATGATGAGTACGCCAAATAAAAAAGTACATACTAGTCCCATAAAAATAAACATGATGCGAGTCATGGACATACGTATTGCGGCATCGTCTCCCATAAACAGCCAGATAAACCATGAGGCCAGTATAATAAACAGGACAACAATAGCGATAATCAGTGAGGTCTGGGGGCGGGCAGTATGATTGTTTGGCATAATATGACCTGTTAAAGATGATGGATAACGAGTGGTTTATCTTTATGGCTGACTACTTCGGTATCCAGATTAAATATGGTTTGAATATTGTCTGTGGTAATAATATCGTCTGGTGTGCCTTGCATGATAACTTGTCCGTTTTTCATGGCAATAATATGGTCGGCATAGGCTGCGGCTATGTTGATATCATGCACGACCATGATGGTTGATAATCCCTGTTCGGTAGTGAGCTGATGCAGCAGGCGCATCAGCTCGCGGGCATGGTACATATCCAGATTGTTGAGTGGTTCGTCCAGAATAACATGTTTGGTTTGTTGACAGAAAGTCATGGCGACAAGGGCGCGCTGGCGTTGCCCACCAGAAAGGTCACTCAGGTAGCGCTGTTGCAGTACTTCCAGTTCAAAACGTTGTAATGCCTGATCAACAATTTGCTGGTCTTGGGGAGTTACCCGCCCCTGATTGTGTGGATAGCGGCCAAACAGCAATAAATCACGTACGGTAATCCGACTCTGTATATTGTTCTCTTGCGATAATATCGCCAGCTTTTGGGCGATGGCGGTAGATTTGCTGTGGCTGACATTAAGTTCGTCGATATGTATGCAGCCTTGTTGCAGTGGTAGCAGACGGGCAATCAGGGAAAATAAGGTAGATTTACCTGCACCATTGGAACCAATCAGTGCGGTAATGCTTTTATCGGGTATGTTAAGATTGATTTCGCGCAGGATTGCTGTGCCATTAATATTGTGGTTAACATTTTTTATGGTAATCATAATGCTGTCTGGTTAAATCGGTAAGCAGAAAAACAGTTAATATAAATAAGTATGTGTCTGAACAGTTTAGCGTTTACGCTTTAATACCAGCCACAGAAAGACAATGCCACCGCAAAATTCAATGACGACACTCAATACTCCCTGCATGCCGAATAGGTGTTCAAATAATAGCTGGCCACTAATCAGTACCAACGCAGCCACCAGAAATGCGGCTGGAATTCGCAGCTGATGCTTCATATTGGGTACACACGCATTCACCAGTGCACATATCAGTAAGCCAAAAAAGCTTACAGGCCCTACCAGCGCGGTGGAAACGGAAACCAGCAGGGCAATCCACAGCAGAATGCTGCGGCTCAGACGGGCATAGTTTATTCCCAGTGCAATTGAGGCATGGCGCCCAAGCATAAGGACATCCAGCTGATAGCGCATGCGCCAGATCCAGACAGTGCTAACCAGCATCACGCTGATACCGATTATCAGCATGCTGAGGTTTACGGAGGTAAATTGGGCAAAATAGCGCGTCTGAGCAACGGCAAACACGGTGGGATCAATCAGGCGCTGTAACAGGCTGTTGAAGCTGCGGAACATGACGCCAAAAATCATGCCGGTGAGTATCAGTCGAGCCAAGTCACCATTACTGTTTTTGGTTAGCGTGCGAAACAATAGTAAGGACGCTATCATCATTAATGGTGCTTCAATAATGAATTTACTTAGTGCGCCAATACTGGTGTAGCCTACTGCGCCAAATACAAACAGGGTAACGGTTTGCAATAGCAGATAAAGTGAATCGTAGCCAAGCAATCCCGGGGTGAGAATGGGATTATGGGTCAAAGTCTGGAAAAGCAAGGTTGATACGCCAACTGCATAGGCGACTGTAAGCAGCATGAGCAGCTTTTTGCCGCGCAGCTGCAGAACAAAATCCCAGCCGCCCTTTACGCCGTAAGTCATAAACAGGATGCTGGTAATGATTAACAGAATACTGAGCACGCCGAGGAAACGTGCACTTGCATGGTGAGACGGCATGGTTGGATTAAGCTGCATGTACGGAAGGCTTTCTAAACAGCAGATACAGGAAAATCATGGTTCCGGCTATCCCGAAAATCAGGGATACCGGTATTTCATAGGGCGGGTCAATAGTGCGGCCGATAATGTCACATACTAGCAGGGCGTTGGCACCCAGAAGTGCAACTGCGGGCAGATTCTGCCGTAAACGGTCACCCGCCAGTCGGGAAACAATATTGGGTACGACCAATCCGATAAATGGAATCTGCCCAACCGTTACCACCACGATGGCAGTAATCATGGCAACTGTAATCAGGGAAATCCACATCATTTGCGCATAATTAATGCCCAGATTGGTACTGATATTCTGCCCCAGCCCGGCAATGGTTAATCGGTCGGCGAGAAAATAGATAAGCAGCGCCATTAAACCGGTGAGCCACAACAATTCATAGCGGCCTGCCAGTACGGCAGAAAAATCACCGGCAAACCACACCGCCAGCAATTGCAGGGTATTGGTTTCTACACCTATGAAATTCACCAGTGCTTCAATGATGCTGCCGTAAATAATGCCGATTAACGGAATCATCATCTGCCGGTGGGCTGGCAATCGGCGGAACAGAAATAAAAACAAAGTCATGCCCAGTAATGCAGCAATACTGGCACAGCTCATTTTGGTCAGCTGGGTAGCTTGTGGCAACCAGATAGATACCAGTAGTACACCAAGTGCTGCGCTTTGAGTGGCTCCAACCATATTCGGTTCGAGGAAACGGTTGCGCAATACAATCTGTAATACCATGCCAGCCACCGCCAGCGTGGCACCGGTAAGGATAATAGCTACAGAACGGGGTAGGCGGCTATACAGTAGCAGGGAGCGTGTATCGCTGCTGCTAAATAGGTCACCCCAATGAAAAGTGGCTGCACCGATGCTAATACTGATAATCAGTAACAATGGCAGTAGTAACAGATTGATTGTATTAATCTGGGAAGAACGAAACATAAGGCACGAAAGGATACAGGCAACAGGTTTGCGCTATTGCCGCGAATTTGCGCGGCAAAGCAAAACCTGATAACTGTGGATGGATAATGCGCAGCTTAGTGAGTGAAAGCAGCCTTGATATTGGTCAGGTCGGTTTTCATTTGTTGCACACCGCCTGCAGCCAGATAGGATGCACTACTCAGATAAACAACATGGTTTTCTTTCCATGCTTTTGACTGGCGTACCAAATCGTTATTAAGTACGGCCTGAGCAGTTTTACCTTCTTCACCAATGGCTGCTGTGCGGTCAATAACGAATAACCAGTCTGGATTGATTTTCTGTACATATTCAAAAGATACAGACTGACCGTGCGGTGCAGCCGGAATACTGGTATCTGCAACCGGTACACCTACCTGAGTATGAATCCAGCCAAAGCGTGAAGAAGATCCAAAGGCAGAAAGTTTGCCGGCGTTTACCATCAGAATCAGGCCGGTACCTTTCCCTTTGACAGCCTGTTGTGTTTCAGCCAGCAGGTTCTGAATATCATCATGTAGCTTTTTGGCTTCGGCTTCTTTCTTAAACAGCTTGCCATAGCTATCAAGCATTTTCAGGCCATCACCAATCAAATCCTGTCCACTGTCTGACATATCCATAGTAGGAGCCAGCGCAGCCAGCTCATCATATTTAGGTGCAGTACGGCCAGAGATAATAATTAACTGCGGTTTCAGGGCATGCAGGGCTTCCATATCCGGTTCAAACAGCGTGCCGACATTGTTGACTGTTTCTAAAGTCTGCTGCAAATACGGTACCAGTACTTTTTTGGGTGCACCAGCAACAGGCACTTTCAATGCCTGTAAATCATCCAGCGTAGCCATATCAAAAACCACCACTTTGGATGGATTTTCCGGTACCGCCATTTCACCACGGGCAGTATTGACGCTAACAGTTACGCCATTGCCAGCAACAGAGGCAGAAGCAGACGCAGCAGTGCTACTGGCATTGTTGTTTTCATTACTTTTCTGATTGCAGGCAGAAAGTAAAGACAGAGTCAGTACGGAAAGAGCAAGAGGTTTCCAGCAAGATTTAATCATTTTTAGAATTTCCTATCATTATCGTTTGCAAAAATTATACTGCCTGAGCAGAAGTAAAGTGATTTTTTTTCTGAGACATCGCATTTATTTTTCAATAAAGTTGTGTCGTGCTGCATGATAGCTTTCTTCATTTTCCCCCTGACGCCAGTAGGGAACAGCATAGTGGCGCAAGGGTGGTAATTGCCATTGTGTACGCAGTAATTCACGCAGTGGCTTAACCAGAGTGGCTTCGCCCGCAATCCAGGCAAAATCGTCACAGGTAAGGGGAGCAAAAGTGCTTACCAATTTCACCAGTGCCGGAACCAGACTTAAATCGCCGTAAAAGGTGTGCAAACGCATTCCGGCAGGCAGGGAAAGAGTAGCTGGTAAATCCTCTACCTGAGGGAGTAGCAGCACCACATCACCACATGCATCCGTCTGTATAGTAGCAAGCAGTGATTCAATGGCCGGTAAAGCCGTGATGTCGCCTGCGAACAAATAACGCGCAGCCGTTTTCAGCATCGGATTCGGACCACCGGGAGAAGAAATCCCCAGCATATTTCCCGGCTGAGCCTGTTCGGCAAACGCCGAAGCAGGGGCACTGTTGCCATGTTTCACAAAATCAATGCTAATCGTACATGCCTTGGCGTCATAATCGCGGATAGTATAAGTGCGTACAATCGGTTTGTTATCTGGTTCAACCCAGTTAAAGCCGTGGCCTGAAAATTGGGGCAGTTGTGGTGTTGATTGCCCGTGGCGTGCCAGAAAAATCTTAATGTGCGCACCGTTAAACTGGTGCGGATAATCAGCTAGCTCATCACTGTGCAAAACTAGCCGGCGTAAGTTAGGGCTTAAATCAATAATATCTTGTACACGTACCAGATAAGCGTGATGTGGTGAACGTTTATTCATTATTATTGCCGGTTTATGGGGTCAAAAAGTGCCAGTTGCAGGCTTTTGCCAAACATACTGCCGTGATTTTCATTAGGAAAATAGTCTTGTCTGATAGCTAAATCAGCATGTTGCTGTAATTCATCAACCAGTTTTTTTCTCAGGCTGCCTTGTCTGGCTATCAGCTCGTTGCGTATGCTGATTCGTGCCGCAACTTGAGGATTTTTAGGAATTTTATCTACCTTATGTCTGCTGTTTAATAGCCACAAGCTGCGGGCAGACAAAGTATTCTTGCGTTTAAGCACAGCCGCAACTTCCTGTTGGAGTAAATCTCCGTGCAACCACACAGACGGATCAGCAGCGATATAGTGCTGGAAAAGATCAGGCCGGGTACACAGAGTATGCAACACCATCAGCCCGCCATATGAATGGCCCCACAGCGTTTGTGCGTTAATATTAACCGGCACTATCTGCTGTACTGCCGGCATAATTTGATTTTGGATCAAATCCAGAAATAGATCAGCACCGCCATTTATTCTGCTTGAATCCAGCGGGTCAGTATTGTCATCAGCTGGTGCTATGGTGTAATCATAGGCGCGAGCCTGTACGTCAAAACGCTTAGCCGTAGCATAGCCCAGCAGTACCAGTACCGGAGGCTGAGCCTGTGTAGCCAATGTTTGCATGTTCGCCGGAGTAAGGAAGTCCAGCACAGCATTGCCATCCAGTGCATAGAAAACAGGAAAACCATTGGCCGGTACTTTCTGGTCTGGAATGACTATGTAAACACGATAATGACGCTGCCCATCCGCCGAGGTAAACGGCAGCGTAGTAAAGTGATAACCGCTGTGCTGCTGGTGTAGTACAGCAAGATTGGCACTTACATTCAAATTAGGCTGTGCTTTAGCTGTGTTGTGCAAGATTAAGGCCGTAAAAAACATTAATAAAAAAATAATAATCTGGCGCATATGTGATCTTTCCGTCAGTTGACTGGTTCTACAGAACATATGGAGACAACAGAATGACAGTGAAGTAAGATTTTGTTTCCGCATTGCAAAAAATGATGAAATAGCTGTAAAAAACGCCAGACCAGATTGTTTTGTTAAAACATATTGCTAATCAATAAATCATGTTTAACCTATTTGAGGTGCTCGTTTGGGTTTTCAAGTAAATAATAATCATTACTATTTATTACTATAACTGATTTTTGCTTTCAAGTCATGATAAAACATCATTTTAATAACACAACAGGTTGCCACAAGGGCAACCTGTTGGAACAAAATATCAGAACGAAACTTTCATATTGCCCCAGACAGCACGACCACGTTCATTATAAGTGTAAGCCGTACCACGCAGAGTAGACGCGTAGATGCGTTTATTGAAAATATTCGACATACCGGCGCGGACATTAATATTCTTATTAACAGCATATCCGGCAGAAATACCCCAGATACCATAGCTGCCAACTTTTTCGCCGCTCAGGCCGCCCGTGTCTTTTCCGCTGTTACCCTTGCCGGCTTCAACCGGATTGACAGGAACAGTGCGCGGCTCCTGACGACCATAGAAAGTATAAGTCAGCACAGCATCCCATTTTTCGGTTGAAGACCATGCAAGAGATGAATTTATCGTATATTTTGGAATAACGGATAAAGGATTACCAGTCTCCTTATTCTTAGAGTTAAACATATAAGTAAAATTGTTCACCCATTTCCACTGCTTAGAAAACGGCAGCGTCAGATTTCCTTCCAGTCCTTCTACCAGCGCCTTGCGAGTATTTGTCCATTCAAAATAATCGTAGCCACCGGCGCGGGTAGTCATAGCAGTACTGGCGGTAAAAATAATCTGCCGGCCAGCCTCAATCTTATTTTTATAATCATTGCGGAAATAAGCCAGCGAGGCCAGATAACCATCTTTATTAAATTCGAAGCCCAGCTCCTTATTAATACTGGTTTCCGGTTTCAGTTTACTGTTACCAATCAGATAACAGCCACGACCACTGCCCGATGAAGTAGCACAGCCATTACCTTTGCTATACAGCATATAACTATCTGTACTCTGATACAGATTCGGTACCTTGTAAGCGCGCGCAATACCACCCTTAATCAGCCAGTTCGGATGCAGCTGCCAGGCCATGTTCACCCCCGGGCTGATATTTCCGCCCGTTTTATTATTGTGGTCGTAACGCAGCATCGGTACCAGCCTCAACTTATCAGTAAGGCTGATATTATCTTCCACATAGCCTGCCCAGCTACTTAGCGCCGGCGTATGATTGGCTGCTGCCGGGTAAACAGCATCGGGTAAGGGAATGCGACGCAGACCGTCCGGATCATCCAACTTCTCGTGCTGATATTCTGCACCTAAAGTCAGAACATGTGGCACACCCAAAGTAAAAGGAACATTTACCTCACCAGCCAGACGTTTAGTAGTTAGAATACTGTCGGCGTAAGTAATCTCCTTACTGCCCAAATCCTGACACAAACCTTCAGGACCGCCAGACAACGCTTCCGAACAATGACTGTTGGTGGTTTTATCATATTGCGCTACCAGCTTGCTGTCGCCCCAATCCCAAATCCCTTCATGCGTCAGCGCAAAACTCTGGCGATATATCCGGCGTGTTTCCTTACCGTATAAACTTTTAGTGTAATCAGTTTGCACATTGTTCGGACCATCACCGTTGTAGCGATTGCCTTGCCGGCTATAAGTAGCATCCAGAGTTAATGTTTGTGCTGGTGACAGGCGCCACGCCAGACGTCCGGCCACATCCTTATTAATCAAGCCCTCCTGTCCGGCAGCCAGAGATTTACTGTTTTTGTCGTTTAAACCCTGATTAATGTAGGGTGAATCAGCATCAGTGCGGTTCAGATTCCCATATAGCCGGAATCCCAGCACATCTTTCACAATTGGTCCGCTTAAATCAAAGCCGATACGGTGAGAATCACCCTCCCTTTTATCTGCCGGTAAATTCATAAAGGCATTAACCGCCCCATGAAATTCATTACTGACTTTTTTTGTCACTACGTTAACCACACCACCGGCTGCGCCAGAACCATAGCGTGCTGCAGCTGGCCCGCGAATTACCTCAATCGACTTGATTTCAGCTACCGGTACCCAGTTACTGTCACCAATCGTATCCCGTTCACCGCGCCAGCTCATACGCGCACTGTTACGCGAAGTAACCGGCCGGCCATCAATCATAATCAGCGTATTTTCCGGCCCCATCCCGCGGATATCAATCTGGCGTTTATTGCCATGCTGGCCGGAGGCTGTATTACCGGTTAGATTTACTCCCGGCATCGTGCGCACCAGTTCAGAAATATCATTTACCGGCGGTTTATGTTCAATATCCTTATTATTAAGTTTGGATACACCAAGTGACTGTTTAACCTGCTTCTCGGCCGTCACATAAACATCTTCCAGCCTTGCGATACCATCTTGAGCATATACAGTACTGCCAGAAAAAATTAACGGAAAGATAACTAATTTAAAAGAAGGAAATACGTGTTGAGACATACAAATCTGTACAAAGAAAGCCTATTACTGATATCAATGATAATTAATATCATTATTGATTGCAATTGAAACCATGCTTAACTAACCAAGAAATACAAATTCGTACTTAAACAGTATAATACTTTCCTATGGTTACACAATTCAGTTAATTGTGACAAAATTTGACACATTTAATAAATTATTTCACTTAGCGAAGAATTAACTACAATTAACCAATAAGATAAATTATTTATTTAAAAATAAATTTATCTAATCAGCCTTGTTTTCTGCGCATACTGTGTCTCGCAGGCTAAATTAAACAGCAAAAACTGGCAAGTTTTCGCCTGATGCAGGAAAGTAGCTAAATCTCAACTAAAACAGATAATAATCATCATGAAGAAAGAAGTTACACACTATTTTTATCTCTATATTGTACTGTTGTTATCAATTGTAAGCTCCCCGTCTGTCTTAGCGGAAACTATGACTTCAGGCAGTTCCGCTCCTGCTGATTCAGTAATGGCATTACCGGTAACTCAAATCTGTGCAGGCACACCTTGGCCTGATATTGTCTGGATACACGTGCATGATAATGAAGAAACCGCGCGACAGACTGCTGTACAAACCCTAAGCCGAATACAGCAGGGTTGTTTACTGGATTTACGTCATGGTGGCAGCCGGGAAATCAGCATACAAAATAATCAGGCAAACTATCATTTTGATCCCAACCGGATTTTCACACCGTTAGGGCGCCAGAGCTCACTGAAATGTCGTGATGGCAATTGTGCTATTGCTGCCGAGCAGCTAAATCAGGCTGCTAAGCATTTTCTTAACCAGTATCTGATGCATGCCCGGCTTATCGTTGCCGTACATAACAATCATCCGAATGGGCTGTCTGTACATAATTATAAGGCAGGTGGTTCAATGGCTCAGGCGATGAATAAGATTGCCATCAGCCCAAACAGCGATGGGCACGATTTCTTTTATGTGACTACTCAGCAGGCGTTTGATTTTCTGGCCAGCCGTAACTTCAATGTGGTTTTACAGAATAACCAACAGGTTCAAGATGATGGTTCTTTGTCTGTGTGGGCGTCTCAACAGCAGATTGACTATATCAATGTTGAAGCAGGAATGGGGCATAGTGCTACCCAGCTGGCTATGCTAGCTGCAGTCTGGGCGTATATGCAGCAGTATTATCAAGTGTAGTTTATGATTTAAGGTTGATTTATTTATAAGCGGTCTCAATACCAAAACGCACTCCCCCTAATGGTTATCACCGGGATATTGAGTGTGTGGCTAAAATCGGTATTTGTCTGAATTGCTTGTAATTCAAAAATATAATTTCAAGTATAAAAGAATTAATACACAATTTTTCAAAACTGGCACAGATCATGCTAGTACTTATATCGAAGTTAGCAGGAGCTAATATTTACTGAATATAGTTACCTGCAACTGAGAAAATTTAAAATTTGTTGTTATAAACTCTTAACCCTAGGAGCTAAGAATGAAATCATTACAAAAAGGTTTTACCCTGATTGAGTTGATGATCGTTATTGCGATTATCGGTATTCTGGCAGCTATTGCTGTACCTCAATATCAGAATTACATTGCGCGTTCACAAGTGACACGTGTAATGGCTGAAGCTGGTTCGGTAAAAACTACCGTTGAAACCTGTATTCTTGATGGTCGTACCACATTGGGTAGTGGTGCTAATGAATGTGAGTTAGGGCTAGTAGGATCTAATTTGATGACTGGTGGTACTGCTAGTGGTGCTAGTGGTAATGGTAATGGTAATGGTAATGGTGGTAATGGTACTTCTACTGCTAATGTTGGTTATCCTGTCGTAACTATGCCTGGTGGTAATGGTACTGCTGGTGGTAATGGTGGTACTGCTGGTAATGGTAATGGTAATGGTGCTGGTACTGGTCAGGCGCAAATTGTTGCAACATTTGGTAATAATGCTGCCACTACTTTAGCAGGTTCAACATTAACATGGTCTCGTGATGCAAATGGCACTTGGACTTGTAGCACAAATGTAACCGCTAAATACGCTCCAGCTAGTTGTCCTGCATCTTCTGGTAATGGTAATGGTAATGGTGGTGGTAATCCATAATCCATATTTCATAGGCATTTAGTAATATAACTATGAAGAAAGACGGGATTTTCCCGTCTTTTTTATATAGCTAAAATAGTTTTATATAGCTAAAATAGTATATTAGTATCAAATAAATCAAATATTGTACTAATGAAAATTTAGATCAATACTAAAAAAGTATATATACAGTAAAAATATTTTGTAGATTATAAATTTAATAAGTTGCTTATATCGTGAAAATCAGACTAATTTAATGTTATATAATTTTTTTAGTTAATGCTGTATATTTTTATCATTTCTTTATGGGAATGTATTTTTATATAAGTATGCTAAGGGTGCTTTTGATTCTGAGTTTTATAGTTATCGGCACCGTAATTTATCGATTTAATACGTTTGTGGATATTGGTTTTCTTAGCATTATCATTAATATATGATTTTTTAATTGATTGTTCACTCATAAAAATAGTGCTAAAAATCTTTTGCAAATTGGTAATTGGGCTGCGGTAGCAAAATGTTAAATAATTAATCAATCTTTGAGATTTTATCTAAAATAACAATAGTAAGTTGTTATGAATAACAGATGAATAATGATTTTTGTATACTATGCACACAGTACAGTTAACTTAAACTCAAGTACCTGCCTAACTAGATTGTTACACAGCCATCGGCTGTATTACATTTGCTAATTATGAAAATACTGGAAGTTTCTGTGCTAGGCTGCTGCTATATTTTGATATTAACCATTTTAAAAGATAAGCCACAACTGTTATCCTGCTCTCTATTTAAGAGGTGGGTGATAGAATTTTTTTGCAGATAGATATTGCGACTAATACTTTAGGTATTATAAGCTAAAAATGCTGACAAAACCTTACCCTTGAGCTGGATAATATATAACAATAAAATAAGTTTTCAGTAGCCTTTCTTTAATTAAGGAAATAAGTTTTGCTATAGTAATATATAGCTAGCATGCACGTTTTTTGATCAGTTAGTTCAACGGGTAAGCAATCTGCTAATGAAAAATGTTAAAGTTATTATTATCGAAGACCATATGCCTGTCATGTTGAAATGGATGAGAAAATACTGTGTATAATGAATACACAGTATCGCGGGTAACATTTTCAAATAAAATCATTGTTCTCAAAATCTGTTTACAAATCAGAAATTTTTAATTTGTAGTGATATTGCAATTACTGATTGCATAGTTGGAAGGGGTTGCCGCACCACTTCCATGAGGTTCAATATGACATGTCCATGAGCCACTTCCTAAACGTTCTAGTTTGATAACTGTGCCGTTAATTGAAGGAGAAACATTCTTACCTAAAGTTCCGTTTAGGCTACTGACAGTATCTTGATTAGAAATGATATTGACGTTAGAAAACATATTGGAATTAATAGTATTACTGCTTTCCGCACCAATAAATTCATAAAGTTTACCGTTTACAGACTGGCCATCCAAAGACTTGTTCATAGTTGGTACATTGCCAGTAGCAATGATGGTGTCTATAGCAGTGGTGGTGACTTTAAGCTCATAAAAGGCGCGGGTGAGCTGGGCTTTAGTAACATTATTCTGATATGACGGTACAGCCATAGCAGCAATGATGCCGATGATAGCTACTACAACCAAAAGCTCAATTAATGTGAAACCCATCTGGGTCTTTGTTCTTGCTTGACAATTGTCTGAGTATTGCATAATAGAATTGTTTATACGAATAAAACAATTATTCAAGCAATATGTATACCAATTTTTAATATATCAGAATAATGACATGGATTTATATAAGTCTCTATCAAATAGAATTTTTCCTTAGCCATTACCCAAATGGATTAATCAAGCTATTTATTATAATGTATAGTTTATATTAAAAATCTAAAGTAACTATTGATATATATCAGTAAAGGAGTGAACAGATTATTGTTCAGCGTTTATGAATTTCATCAAAGATATATTTTGCCATGTGCTCACTGGCTCCCTGATGTTGCTGAATAAAAGCTACTGCACTATCTGACATACGCTGCCTTTGCTGTGAATGAGTAAGTAAAGCTAATGTTGTGGCTGCCCAGTCATCAGCTGACTGAATTTGCCGTGCCGCACCGGCAGCAATTGCTTTAGGTGCTGCATCGGCAAAGTTGTAGGTAGATGGGCCAAACAGAGTAGGGAGCTTGCAGGCAATGGGCTCAACAATATTATGGCAGCCACTATCAACCAGACTACCGCCTACAAAAGCAATATCGGCACACAGATAATAGGCAAAGAGTTCGCCAATGCTGTCGCCAATCCAAATTTGCGTTTCTTCTGCAATATCCTGATTATCGCTGCGTTTCTGAGTAATAAAATTCAATTTTTCGGCATATTCAAAAGCTGGCTGAAAACGTTCTGTGTGGCGCGGGATGATTACCAGCAAAGTATTGCCGAACTTTTGTTGCGCCCATGCGTCTAGCAATAATTTTACTTCGTCTATACCATGATAAAAACGGGTGCTGGCACAAACTACTACTGGCCGGTTGCCGATACGCTGTTTAAATGTCTGTGCCAGCGTGTACATATCTGTTGGTGGCGATATATCGTATTTGGTATTACCGCAAACCTGTATATTGGCGGCACCGATTTTCTTTAGCCGCTGGGCATCGGCATCGGTTTGTGCATAGCAGCCGGTTAGCGTAGCCAGTGGTGGTGCAACCAGTGAGCGCACTTTCAGATAACCGCGCAGGGATTTTTCTGATAAACGTGCATTGGCCATAAACAGGGGGATGTGGTTCTGAGCACAAACACTCATCAGATTAGGCCAGATTTCTGTTTCCATTAAAACACCGAATAGGGGCTGGTGTTCGCGGATAAACTGGCTAACCCATGTTTTTTTATCATAGGGCAGATAGCGACATTGTGCTTCGGGAAAAAAATGTTCTGCGGTAGCACGGCCGGTGGGCGTGGTTTGAGTCATTAGCAGCGGTGTATCTGGAAAAAGACCTTGCAAGGCGCGGATAAATTGTAATGAAGCGCGGGTTTCGCCCACAGAAACAACGTGAATCCAGATTGCATGTTTTACCGGATTTGGATAAGGTTTGCCAAAACGTTCCGGCCAGTTGAGTGCATAAGCCGGAGCCAGTTTCGCTCGGCGGCGCAGATATCTGCGTAAAAAGGGTGGAGCGAACAGCCATAAAAATTGATATAAAAGATTCAGGAGCATATGCATTAACTGTAAAAATCTGTTTCACGGCGATTATAAATTAAAAATCCGGCTTGATTGGCGGTAATCATTGTTGGCCAGTATAACCAGCAGCGCAGATATATTGGTGGGTGAGCTGTTATCAAGATGCTGGCCTGTCTGTTGATATTCAGGCTTCAGCCATATCCAAAGCCTGCCGGATATTCACTTCAACAATACGCGACACCCCTTTTTCCTGCATAGTTACGCCTACCAGCTGTTCGGCCATTTCCATCGTCAGGCGGTTATGCGAAATATAAACAAACTGAGTTTGTGCCGACATTTGTTGTACCAGATTACAAAAGCGGCTGGTATTGGCATCATCCAGCGGTGCATCCACCTCATCCAGCAGGCAGAATGGCGCCGGATTAAGGCTGAACAGGGCAAATACCAGACTCATGGCGGTTAAGGCTTTTTCGCCACCGGAAAGCAGATGAATAGTACTGTTTTTCTTGCCGGGCGGGCGTGCCATGATGGAGACACCAGCACTGAGTAAATCATCACCTACCATATCCAGACGCGCTTCACCACCACCAAACAGGGTGGGGAAATAGCTCTGTACTTTTTCGTTGACCGCATCAAAAGTGGTTTTAAAGCGGCTTTTAGTTTCTTCATCAATGGTGCTGATAGCCTCTTCCAGCAGGGCAATGGCTGCCTGTACATCAGCGGTTTGTTTCTGATAATACTCAGCGCGCTCGTGTGCTTCTTCCAATTCCTGCAATGCGGCCAGATTAACTGCACCGAGTGCGTTGATTTTTTGTGCCAGTGCTGCAATCTGCTGGCTTAGTTCCGGTGCCGCCTGAGCGGACTGGGCAAACTGCTCAGCCAATGCATCCAGATTGGCGTTATTCTGCTGGAGTGTTTCATGAAAGCGTCTGGCATTAAGCAAGGCTTCCTGCTGCTGTAACAGGGCTGCTTGGGTATCGGCCTGTAACTGCGGTAAGCGGCTGTTGAGGCTATGTTGCTGCTGCTGCGTCTGTTGTAATTGCTGCTGAAGTTGCTGGAGCTGTTGCTGTGCGGCTGCACACTGCTCACCAGCCACGTCAATCTGTGCATTCAGTTCTTCGGTTTGCAGGGTTTGCTCATCGTCCATTTCCTGTTCGGCAATACCCAAAGCCAGCTCACTCTGGCGTTCCTGCCAGCGTTCGGTATCGCGGGCAATGCGCTGGCGTTCCTGAGTGGCACTCTGAATGCATTGTTGCAGCCGTACAATGGCCATTTCCACCAGCCCTTGCTGCCGGCGTGCTTCCAGTAAGGCCAGTTGACTTTGTTTTAATGTTTGCTGCTGGCTGTGCTGGCTGGCGGTGTGATTTTGTAATTGTGGACGCAACTGTTCAATAGCCAGATTCAGGTTTTCAATATCAGCCTGAGACTGTTGCTGTACCTGCTGCTGTTGGGTCAATTCGCTGTTTATCAGCGCGCTTTCCTGCTGAATATGTTCACGCCGTAACTGCCCTTGGCCGGTGCGTGCCAGTAACTCAGTGGCCTGAGCTGAAGCAGTTTGCCAGTGCTGTTGTTGCTGTTTTAGCTGCTGCTGGCACTGATTTAGCTGGGTTTCAGTATTTTCCAGATTGCGCTGTGCCAGCTGCATGGCTTCTGCTGCCTGCTGTAATGGTTTTTCCAGCGCCGCCTGTGCCTGCTGCTGCTCACGCAGTTGCTGCTGCTGTTGCAGCAGACTGATGCCATTATCTTCGGTATATAAAGTAACACTAACCGCATCAACACTATGACCTTCCGGAGTGACAATCAATTGATGGGGCTGCAAGTCTGCCTGCAAAAGCAGGGCTGCATCCAGTGTTTCAGCACATAATACCTGTCCAAGCCAATAGTGTATCGCCTGCGTAAAAGGTGCCTGTACTTCTATATGCTGTAATAAGGCATTAGGCGCAAGAGGCTGTTTTTCTGCTTCATCAGCCTGATTGATCCATACTGTTGTGCATTCGGGCAGGATATCGGCCAGTTTTAACTGCTCAGTATGCTGCGCCTGTAGCTTGTGTCCCAGAACCACGCTGGTGGCGTGCTGCCATTGTGGCGCAACCTGCATGTGTTGCCACAGCAATGGAATATTCGCATCAGTTACGTCTGCTATGCTGCTGCGCTCAGCCTGCGGGAGCAAGGCAATTAACGTTTCTACCTGTGCGCTTAGCGTAAGCTGCTGTTTGTCCAGTTGCCGGTGCTGTTGCTGCGCCAGAATAAGTGTTTGTTGTACGTTTTCACGTTGCTGCTCATATTGCAGCAGGTTTTCTTCCAGACTGGCCACAACCTGCTCCAGCTCTGCTGCGGTGTCCTGCGCTTGTTGCAGTTCTTCGGTTTGCGGTAAGGCCAGTTGTGCCAGTTCTTCTTGCAAACGCTGCTGGCGTTGCTGCAACTGGTTAATACTGCTGGTTGCATGCTGATGTTGCTGTTGCTTAATCGCCAGCTCACGCTCCAGCCGCGCCAGCTCATTTTGCTGATTCTGGCGGGTGCGCTCACCCTGATGAGCCAGTTCTTCCAGTTCCGGCATGCGCGCTTCATGTTCCGCTGCCTGTAGTGCCCATTGTTCGCGCTGTAGCTGCTGTTCTTCCAGCTCCATACCAGCAGTTTTGAGCTGCTCCTGCTGTTGCTGGTCTTCATTATGCAGTCGTTGCAGCTCCGTTTGTGCCTGCGCCTGCTCACGTGCAATGCGCTGCTGCCAGTCTCGCCGGTGGCGAATTTGTTCTTCCAGCCGCGCCCACTGTTCACGCAGGCCGGCACGCTTCATTTCAGCTTCCCGTACCTGCTGCTGCTGTTGCTGCTCCTGTTGGCGTAGTTGTTGCAGCGTTTCTTCCAGTGCCTCCACTTGTTGCTGGAGTGTTTCCTGCGCACTGCCATGCTGTTGGTACAGAAGTGTGGCACTATCGGCCTGATGCAGTGCCTGCTGCCACTGGCTGTAATCAAATAAATCCTGTTTATCAGCAATCTGGGCTTTCAGTTCCTGATAGCGTCGGGCAGTATTGGCCTGTCGCTGTAACTTTTCTACCTGACGATCCAGCTCGCTTTGTAAATCGGCCAGCCGTTGTAAATGTTCGCGCGTATCGGCCAGCCGGTTTTCAGTTTCACGCCGGCGTTCCTTATATTTGGATACGCCGGCAGCTTCTTCAATATGAGCACGCAGCTCTTCCGGCCGCGCTTCAATAATGCGCGAAATCATGCCTTGCTCAATCACCGCATAGCCACGGGCACCTACACCTGTGCCGAGAAACAGATCAGTAATATCGCGGCGGCGCACGACCTGATTATTGATGTAATAAGTAGAATCGCCCTGACGGGTAAGCTGGCGCTTTATCGCCACTTCCGCATATTGTCCCCATGCGCCTTGAAGCTGCTGGCCATCACTGTTATCAAACACCAGTTCCACACTGGCGCGCGGAGCCGGACGGCGGGTATTGGCACCATTGAAAATCACGTCCTGCATGCTTTCGCCACGCAACTGTCTGGCCGAGGCCTCACCCAGTACCCAGCGTACCGCATCTATCACATTGCTTTTACCACAGCCATTTGGCCCGATGACAGCAACTAGTCTGCCCGGTACCGCAATCGTAGTGGGGTCAACAAATGATTTAAAGCCGGAAAGCTTGATGTGGGTTAGACGCATAGCAACAATAAACGCAGGCAAAAGTGCCAAAAAGCGACTATTTTAGCCGGTTTTAAACAAAAAGACAGTTTTAGTTACAACGTACAGCAGCTTGTCACATTTCAATATAGCCAATAACGAGCAGCCTTAATCCCTGCTATTGGCACAGCCGTGCTTATTCAGCCCGTCAATAATGGCACACTGAGGTGAGGCATTGCCACCGCAATGCTTATACCAGTTTTCCAGTGTATCCTTCATACTGTTCAAATCAGTGATTTTCTGGTTCAGGCGCTGGATATGCTCCCCAACCAGCGCCTTCACATCGGCACTAACGCGCTGCGGATTATTGCGTAATGCTAATAGCTCAGCAATCTGTGCTAATGAAAAATCCACTTCACGCGCATGTTTAATAAAACGCAGAGTAGCAATATCTGCTTCATTATAACTGCGATAGCCATTGCTCTGACGCAATGGCCGGATTAAACCGGCGGCTTCGTAATCCCGAATTGTCTTACAGGATAAACCGGATAATTTTTCTGCTGTACCAATATTCATAGCGCATTAAGAAAATACTGTAAATCCGAATTAAAATTTGACTCTATCACAGCGTTAAGGTTTAAGCTTTATTTTGTAGATTTTGATTCAACCCAAACCATAAGGAGGCAAAAATGCAAATGGTTCAGTTCAAAATTGACGGCATGAGCTGCGAAGGCTGTGCCAAAAGTGTCACAGCAGCATTGCAGGGCAGTCCGGGTGTAGAAACCGTGGCGGTAAATTTTGCCACCAGCATTGCCGATATTGGCTTTGATGACCGCCTTACCAATGTAGAAACCCTTAAAGCTGCCGTAGAGGCAGCCGGATTTGATGTAGTTTAGCCCACTAGGCAGAACGGTTGCACAGGTAAAGGACAGGACAATGGATGAAAAGCAGCACTCAAACAGTAACAAAACCGCAACAGCGCGTTTTGCTATTGAAGGCATGGACTGTCAGGCCTGTGCCAACCGCATTGAAAAAGTATTGCGCCGGCAACAGGGCATCATTGCCGCCGATGTTAATTTTGCCAGCGATGAATTACAAACCTGTTTTGACAACAGCATTCTGACTACAAACGAAATCGTGCAGATAGTTGCTAAAACCGGCTTTAAGGCTATACCAGCCAGCAGTACCGGTATCGAAACACTGGCTGATACACAGTCTGGTGAGCATACCCGCATATCATGGCGATTAGCACTAATCTGGCTGATTGCCATGCCGTTTATTATTGGTATGCTAGGCATGTTACTGGGGCAGCACTGGATGCTGCCACCACTGTGGCAGTTTATTCTTGCTACCATCATTCAGCTAGGTTTTGCATGGCCATTTTATAATAGCGCCATCAAATCCCTACAGGGCGGCGTAGCCAATATGGACGTACTCGTGTCTCTGGGCACAATAGCCATCTGGCTTTACTCCAGTGTAATGCTGTTTAACCAGCATAATCATGCACACCAGTATATTTACTTTGAAGCCAGCGTCATGGTGATTGCCTTTGTATCGCTGGGTAAGTATCTCGAACAGCGCACCAAAAAACAAAGCCTCAACAGCATGAGCATGTTGCTGCAACTTACCCCGAAAATGGTACGCAAACAAACTGCTCATGGCTGGCAGCAAGTACCACTGAGCCAGATACAGCCGGGCGATATCCTGCAAACCAATGCCGGCAATCGCATTGCTGCCGATGGCATCGTATCCAGTGGCCAAGCGTGGTGTGATGAAAGCTATCTCACCGGCGAATCCAAACCCTTATTAAAACAGACTGGTGACAAAGTACTGGCCGGCGCACTGCTTAGTAACGGCAGCATTACCTATCAGGCACAAACCCTCGGCAGCCAAACCCTGCTGGGCGACATGATGCAGGCACTAGCGCAGGCGCAAGGCAGCAAAGCACCCATCGCACGGCTGGCCGACAAAGTATCCATGATATTTGTGCCTACAGTGGTTGCCATCGCCGTATTAACCTTTATCCTCAACTACTGGCTTAGCGGCGATTTTAATCAGGCAATTACCCGTGGCGTAGCCGTGCTGGTTATTGCCTGCCCGTGTGCACTGGGGCTGGCCACACCCGCCGCCATGATGGTGGGCATGGGACGCTCAGCACGTTATGGCGTATGGTTTAAAGATGCCGCCTCACTGGAGCGTACCAGCCAAGTAACTACCGTTGTACTGGATAAAACCGGCACCCTTACCAATGGCAAGCCACAGATTATTGCCCAATGGTGCGCTCCCAACAGCAACTTTAATAGCCAGAAAATTCTGCAACTGGCTGCTGCCGTAGAACAGCTCACTACCCACCCACTGGCACAGGCCATCATACAGGCTGCACAACAGCAGCAACTGCCTGCATTAACCGCTACCAACAGCCATAGCGATATCGGGCGGGGGACACAGGCACAGATAGCAGGTTACGGCAATGTTAAAGTGGGCAATCCGGCCTATTGCCGATTCAGCATCCCGCAGGAGCTGATGGAACAGGAAATCTGGCAGATTGCCAGCATCGTAGTCGTTGCCATCAATGAAGAAGTGGCTGGTGCATTTGCCATTGCCGATGCCCTAAAAGAAGATACCCTCAGCGCCATTCAGCGCTTGCAGCAACAGCATATCGACACCCAAATCATGAGTGGTGACCAGCACAGCGTAGTCGAACACATCGCCAGACAACTGGGCATCAGCCATTATCAGGCACAAATGAATCCGCGCGCCAAAGCTGAGGCAGTACATTTACTGATGCAGCAGGGCAAAGTAGTTGCCATGGTTGGCGATGGCATTAACGACGCGCCAGCACTGGCCGCAGCCGATGTTAGCTTTGCCATGTATGGTGGGGCAGATATCGCCACCAATACCGCTTCGGCCACCTTAATGCGCCATTCCGTAACCCAAGTAGCCGATGCCCTTGCCTTAGCCCATGCCACCGTACGTGTAGTGAAACAAAATCTGTTTTTCGCCTTTTTCTATAATATTCTTGGTATACCTTTGGCCGCCATCGGCTGGCTTAGCCCAGTAATCGCCGGCGCGGCTATGGCGATGAGCTCCATTTCTGTGTTGCTCAACGCTTTGCGATTGCGTACAAGTAAACTAAATTAACAATCTGGCTACTGGCAGACAGACATATTTCTGTAATCGCTGGTAGCCAGACATCTATAAATCATCAAATCGCTGTAATAAACTAGCCAGAAATTAACCAGATATTTTTAATAGTATTTCTAGTACAAAAATTTAGCCAGCTTGTGATTTAAACTAAATATATTTATATCTAGGTAAATATAATATAATTTTAATTAAATTAGCATTAGAGGTGTAAAAGCTATCTTTAAACAACTTGGCATATTGATAGCTAAAGGGCAATTTCAATTTAGAAGAGGAAAGAATGACTACATACGGGCTTAAACTTACAACACGTATCGGATTATTTCTTATCGCTTATACACCGATGTTTCTATGCCTTTCAATCTGGCAATTTTGCGAATATAGCAACTACCTGAGCTGGACTAGCTGGCGTGCAGATTATATCACTCACACTTATCTGCACTATTTTGGCTTGGCTACCATTTTGCTATTTCTTGCGGTGATTGGTAGTCTTAATACTTATTTTTATTTAAAAAAATTAAGCTATAAAAAAGAGTATTTCCCGAATAAAGTAACAATTTTGCAGATAAAAAATTTAAGCATGGTTGATCCCTCAATATTAATCGTTATTTTTATTTTGTATAGTGAAATTTTTAACAATACAAAATCAAAGTTAGCATCTAATCTTTGTTTTGCATTAGTATTGATACTTTTATTTTATTACTGGCTATTGATCAAAAAAGCCCCAAAAGATGTTCAAACAGATGTAGAAGTTAAATCAGAAAGAAAGCATATACCGTGGATATATCGGATATGGCAAAAAAAAACGGATAAAAAACATGAAAAAAAATCAGAATTTGAGCAAAAAATGGACAGTTGGGGATTTGTATATCTAATATCATATGCTGTATTTACACTGCTATTTATATCGTCTTTAAATGAAAAATACATGTTTATGTATGTAATTGGTATGCTGGGATTGATGCTGGTTTATTGTCATAGCAAAATGCTGTTAATCAATCCTATACTTTTTTCAAAATATAATCTGTTTGAGGTCAAATATACAGATGGTAGGGCTGGTACAGAAAGCATTCGTTTACTAATAACGACTAAAGCTAGTCTGAAAGAAAAAGACATTGTAAATATAGAAGATATCAGTAGTGAAATTGCCTATATTCCATCAGATAGCGGATTTGATAACCGGCATGATTCAGATTGCACCCATAAATAGTATTTTTAAATCCATGTTATTTGTATACCTTGCACACAAATCTGCTAGGTTTAAACGCACAAAAGTAGCATGGCTTTATTTAAATTAGTCCTTTACTCTGATTATTTTCCTAATATGGGCAGCTAGCATTAAATGATTCAGCTCAAGCTAAAATTTAAGCACATGTACAGCGAGGTCATAAGTATTAGGCTTAATGATAAATTACTGTATAACTTTTTGCGCATAAGAAGCACACTACTGAGAATCAGTTGATGTTAATCTGTTAGCAGTCTAAGTTAAGAGCACAATATTGTAAACTTCACCATCCCAGTGACAACCGGTTACAAGTAAAATCACCAATAAAATAAGCTAACGTCCGGCTGCTAGCAAATCTCTGCAACGGTAAACATCACACTTGTGCTAAATAGCAAACTAATGCGGAAGTGCATAATAAACCAGCAATAATGTATTGCCGCCAGCCTAAGAACAGCCCAGCTATACTGCTCGAACAGACTAGAGAGCTGGTGATTATTCAAGACAAAGAACACAGCGGCACAGAAAAAGCCCAAAAGCTCAAGCAGCATGAGCTTAACGCCATCATCGAATATTGTGAGAGTGCCAGCTACAATATTGATTTTCTTACCAGTACATTAGGTAAATTCCTGCTCGAACGCCTGCATATCCCCAGCCAAACCTTGCTGCTGGAGAATCAGGACATGCTCCAGTTTGCCGGCATACTCAATACACTGCTTGCCAGCCTGAAAACCAGTATTAGTACTATTGAAAACAGCAGTAAGGTTATTGTTGGCTGTTATCGCTGAAAAAGTGGTAGTTGGCATAAAACGCCTATGGCTGTTAGAGCCAAAGGCGTTTTTTATTCGATAAAAAATCTTCTAAAATATAATTTCACTTAATAAATGGTTTGTGTTTTATGAAAAGTGGTCTTAATTTTGCATGAATGTAACTAAAAAATTCTAAAAAAGCTATTTTTCGGTTATAATAATATAAATTTTGGTCCTTTTTGTAGTTTGGATGGTTAAGTGAATAATTTGATGAATAAAATGCTTATTGATATTATCAATGATGCTTTATCTGGAAAAAAAGAAAGTCTTCTTATGCGTCTGCGTATTATGGTGAAAAAACTACAAAAGGACTCCCCACAATTAGCAGAGAGTTTAGAGACTTTAATTATAAACAATCAAGGAATAGGGGGGGAAAGGGCTCAATTTTTAAAACCTAAAATTTCTCCAGTTGATGCTGATAGTAGGTTAAATTTACTTGTTGAAACATATCCTGTTCAAATCAATGTAGAACCAATTTGGTCAGAAGAAACTTATCAACAATTAAATCGATTTGTTGCGGAATGGCATAAGAAAGAACTTTTATATAAAGAAGGATTAAATCCCTCAATATCACTTCTCATGGCAGGACCGCCCGGAGTTGGTAAAACATTAGCAGCGAAATGGCTTGCTTCTAAGCTTGATATGCCTCTTTTGACATTAGATTTAGCTAGTGTGATGAGTAGTTTTTTAGGTAAAACTGGTAACAATATTAAAGCTGTACTGAATTATGCTTCGACTTTCCCTTGTGTTTTATTACTTGATGAATTTGATGCAATTGCAAAAAAAAGGGATGATGCTTCCGATGTAGGTGAATTGAAAAGATTAGTTACTGTACTTTTACAAGCAATAGATGACTGGCCTTCCACATCGGTATTAATTGCAGCTACAAATCATGCAGAACTTTTAGACCCAGCTGTATGGAGAAGATTTGATAGAGTTACTAGGTTTGAATATCCTTCACAAAAGCTTATTGAGAAATATTTAATTTCTAAAGACATAAGTGTGAGCTTGGCAAATTATATTTCTATTCGGCTTGATAAAATGTCGTATTCAGTCTTAGAAAAAGCTATTAATCAGGCCAAGAGAAATAGTATTTTAGAAAGGATTCCTTTAAGTGCAGCACTAATCGATGAATTATTAAGTAGTGATTCTTTAGAAAATGTGGTTAAGGTGATGTCTAATGAAAAAATCTCGCAACGTAAGATTGCAAAGGATTTATGTATACCAAGATCACGAATACGTTTAATTTTAAATGATGAGGACTGTAATGCTGAATAATAAAAATATGCTACTAGGTTATGGTGAAACTCTAACTAAACCTGTATATATTGACCAACGTGGTGGGCCTAAAAATAAACCATATACTTATGATGAAAATAAACCTGTAATTTTAGAAAAATTACAAGATTTAATTTTAAATATCAATACAATTTCTCCTGATGCACTGCCAGATGGAAAAGCAGTTGCTAAATTTGTACTTCATCCAACTTTTTTAGCGAAAAGTTATTTTCCAATAGATCTTTTAAATCATTTTTCTTTGGAAAGTATTGGTAGCAAATCTATTAAAATTAAACCACGAAAAGATAATAAAAAAAAAGGTAGAAAAAATATTTACATAACAATCTGTATTTATGTATCTGGAAAACGAGAAAATTTTGAATTATTTATTGAGGCATTGAAAAAAGATACTTTTAAAGATATTGAGAAATTAAAAAATAATTTTATTACACTTGAAGATATATCGATCTTGGAAATATCGGATAAAATCAAGAATATAGATGATGATATAGACAAAGTAGAAGTAACTTTACATACCCCTCAAAACTCACTTTCCATTGAAAAAAAGTTTGAAAATTTTGCTTTAAAAAATGGTGTACGCATAGATAAGAATAAATGTATAAGAGTAAAAGGTTTAACTTTTATGTCTTTTAAGGCTAATAGGAAAGATATTCCGAAATTAGCTGAATTTTCGTTTTTGAGAACAATTAGAAAGTTACCAGAATTAAGATTTAATAAACCAATTATTACTCGTTCCTTGGAAAATTCACTATTATTATCTTTACCTTCTGAACCAGCTATCAATCAAAATTTAAAAGTTGCTATATTCGATGGAGGAATAGGGGGGAATGATTATGAGTTATGGGTTAAAGAAATAAATTTAGTTAGTGATAAGAATACAGGAATAAAGCCAATCACGCATGGACTGGACGTTACTTCCACAATTCTATTTGGCTTAATTGATTCTAAAACAGAAACACTTAAAACACCTTATTGTAATATAGATCATTATCGTGTTTTGGATTCAAATACGCATACTGATATAGATTTGTTTGATGTTTTAATCCGCATTAAATCAGTCTTGGAAAAAAATAATTATGATTATGTTAATATTAGTTTAGGACCAAGGATACCTATTGATGATGATGATGTCCACGTTTGGACTTCAACATTAGAAGAGATTTTTGCTAAAACTGGAACATTATGCACAATTGCTGCTGGAAATGATGGTGATTTACCAGATACATTAAATAGAATTCAGCCACCTGCCGATTTGATTAATGCATTGGCTGTTGGAGCAGCAACATCTCTTTCTGATAATTGGAAAAGATGTTCATACAGTTGTATTGGCCCTGGGCGTAGCCCAGGTTATATTAAACCTGATGGTTTGGCTTTTGGAGGAAGTGAGGAGGAACCTTTTCAAATTTATAACCCTGTATCAAAAGGAATTGTTAGAGTCGCCGGTACGAGTTTTGCTGCACCATTAGTATTGAGACAGGCAATTGCCCTAAGTACTTTATTAAGATATAAGATTACACCTTTAACTGCTAAAGCCCTTCTTATTCATCATGCGGAAGCGAAACGATTTGCACCTCAAGAAGTTGGTTGGGGACGGTTTCCTGTAAATATTAGTGATGTCATATATTGTGATGATAATCAGGTTAAAGTTATATATCAAGGTATGTTAGAGCCCTCTCAATACATGAGGGCATTGATACCATTTCCTGATTCGGAAATAAAAGGAAAGATAAATTTAAAAGCTACATTTTGTTTTACTAGTTCTGTAGATGTTGAGCATCCTATTAACTTAACAAGAAGTGGATTAGAGATAACAATGAGAAAAAATGAATTATCTAAAAATAATACTTATGCATTATTTAACAATAAAAATATATATGCTGATGAAAACGAGAAACGAAGTGATGGACATAAATGGGAAACTACTTTACGAGCTGAGCATACATTTACAAAGACCCTTGATATTACAAATCCATGTTTTGATATTGTATATCATGAACGTGACCGCGGCATACCTTGCAAAAATCAAGAAAAATTAGAATATGTGCTTGTAGTAACTTTGTCAATTGAAAATATGCCAGAATTATATAATTTAATTCGACAAAAATATCAAACTCTACAGCCAATTGAAATTCAGCAACAAGTGAGGATATCGAATTAAATTATTTGTTAATATAGATTATAATTTATTCTAAGGTTGCTATGTAAAAGTTGTAGCAACCTTTTTCTTTAATAATCACTTACAACAACACTTTTTCAATCCCTCCATTACTGGCTTTCTGCACAAACTCTTCCTGCCAGTTTTCACCCAGTATATGCTTGGCCATTTCAATCACCACATAATCGGCCTTGATATTGGTGTCGTCGCTGTAGCGGCTGAGGCCTTGCAGGCAGGCGGGGCAGCTGGTGAGGATTTTTACTGGTTCGCCCTGCGGTAGTTTGGCTTTGCCTTTTTCGATTTCTTCCTGTTTACGGAAGCGTACTTGGGTGGCGATATCGGGGCGGTTGACGGCAAACATGCCGGATTCGCCGCAGCAGCGGTCGGACAGGGGCACGTTTTGTCCCATCAGCTCGTTAACTACTTTGATTGGCTGGGTGGTTTTGATGGGTGTGTGGCAGGGGTCGTGGTATAGGTATTGCTGGCCTTTGATGCCATCCAGTTTTAGGCCTTTTTCCAGTAGGTATTCGTGGATGTCGAGTATACGACAGCCGGGAAAAATTTTATCGAAATGATAATCTGTAAGCTGGTCGTAGCAGGTGCCGCAGCTTACAACTACGGTTTTGATATCCAGATAGTTGAGGGTATTGGCTACGCGGTGGAACAGGACGCGGTTGTCCATGGTGATTTGGTCACCTTTGTCTTTGTTGCCGCCGGCGGTTTGTGGGTAGCCGCAGCACAGGTAGCCCGGTGGTAGTACGGTTTGTACGCCTACATGCCACAGCATGGCTTGTGTGGCCAAACCAATCTGGCTAAACAGGCGTTCGGAGCCGCAGCCGGGGAAGTAGAAGACGGCTTCGGCTTCTTCGCTTATCTGTGGATTGCGGATAATCGGTACGGTGGTGTTGTCTTCGATATTCAGTAGTGCGCGGGCGGTTTTAATGGGTACGTGGCGCGGCAGCGGGCGGTTGATGAAGTGGACGATTTGTTCGCGGATTTCCGGTTTGCTGGTGGTGGCACGCGGAGCTGTTTTCTGACGTTTGAGCCAGCCAAGGCTGAAGTGTTTGCCCATTTTATAGCCCCAGTTTTGCATGGCAAAACCTGTTTTGATGATGCTAAGACGCAGGGCTTTGATGGTTCTGGGATCGGTGGCGTTGAGGAAAGCCATGCCCATGTAGACGGTGGGATTGAATTTCTTTTTACCGGCTTTACGCAGGTAGTTGCGCATGGCTACGGTTACGTCGCCGAAATCAATTTTTACTGGGCAGGGTTTGATGCAACGGTGGCATACGGTGCAGTGGTCGGCCACGCTGTTGAGTTCGTCGAAGTGTTTCAGGGAGACGCCGCGGCGGGTCTGTTCTTCGTACAGGAAGGCTTCGGTAAGCAGGCCTACGCCGAGGATTTTGTTGCGTGGGGAGTAGAGCAGGTTGGCGCGCGGTACGTGGGTGCTGCACACGGGTTTGCATTTGCCGCAGCGCAGGCAGTCTTTGATGGCATGGGCGATTTTGCCCAGCTCGGATTGCTCCATGATTAAAGATTCTACGCCCAGCAGCTCGAAGGAGGGGGTATAGGCTTTATCGAGGTTGGCGCCGGGCATCAGTTTGCCACGGTTGAAATGGCCGTGTGGGTCTACTTGTTGTTTGTAGTCCCAGTAGGGCTGCATTTCGGCTGCGGTAAGGTAGTTGATTTTGGTGATGCCGATGCCGTGTTCGCCGGAAATTACGCCGTTCAGGCTACGCGCCAGTGCCATGATGCGGTCTACGGCGTGGTGGGCAGTTTGCAGCATGTCGTAGTCGTCTGAATTCACTGGGATATTGGTGTGGACGTTGCCATCACCGGCATGCATGTGCAGGGCGACGAAGACGCGGCCGCGGATGATGTGGCGGTGGATCTGGTCGAGTTTTTCCAGAATCAGGGTATCGGTTTTGCCGCTGAAAATTTCTGCCAGTGGCTGCATGATGTCGCGTTTGACGGATACACGCAGGTGGAAATCACGCATGGCGATAAAGCAGCTTTGTTCGCCAGCCGGTTCGTTGTCTTCGAGTTGTTGCGGGAATTGTTTGAGGTAGTCGGCCAGTGGGGCATCAAGGTGGCTGAGCAGCCAAGTCCAGCGGGTTTGGATGGCGGTAATGTGATTTAGTGCATGTTGTTTGCGTGAGCCAAGTAATTCGGTGCTGGGCAGGTCGGTATCGAGTTTGTCTACCGGCAGTTTGGTTTGCAGGTAGTCGATGATGGCGGCACATAAGGCCAGTTTGTTCTGGATGGACAGTTCGATGTTGATGCGTTCGATGCCATCGGAGTAGCTGCCAAGCTGTTCGAGTGGGATAACGACGTCTTCGTTGATTTTAAAGGCGTTGGTATGGCGGGCAATGGCAGCGGTACGGGAGCGGTCGAGCCAGAAGGCTTTGCGTGCTTCGGGGGTAATGGCGATAAAGCCTTCACCACAGCGGGCATTGGCCAGTCGCACGATATGGGCAGCGGCGGCCTGTACTTCGTTTTCGTCGTCGGCAACGATGTCGGCGAGTAAAACCATTTTCGGGCGGCCTTTGCCGGCGGCCTTGGTGGCGTAGCCGACGGCGCGCACGTAGCGCCAGTCTAGATGCTCCAGACCCGCCAGTTTGACGGTTGGGTGGTTGAGCATGTAGTTGCGTACTTCGACGATGGACGGGGTGGCGTTGGCTACGGTGCCAAAAAATTCCATGCATACGGTACGGGTGTATTTGGGCATGCGGTGCAGTACGAAGGCGGCAGAAGTTATGATGCCGTCGGTGCCTTCTTTCTGTACACCGGGCACGCCGGCAAGGAATTTATCGGTAACGTCTTTGCCCAGACCTACTTTGCGGAATCGCTGCCCAGGTACTTCGAGGCGCTCGGTTTTGATAATGGAATAGCCGTCGTCATCTAGTGTGTGTATGTCGAAGATGGCGGTGGTTTCGTCGTGGATTTTGCCAAAATTGTGGCGCACGCGCTCGATTTTCAGCCATTGTCCCTGTGGGTTGACCATTTTCCACCATGCCAGATTGTCGAGGGTGGTGCCCCATAGTACGGCTTTTTTACCACCGGCATTCATGGCTATGTTGCCGCCGATACAGCAGGCATCGGCGGAGGTGGGGTCGACGGCAAACACCCAGCCGGCAGCGGTAGCGGCTTCTTCTACGCGCCGGGTTACGACGCCGGCACCACAGGTAATAACGGGGTGAGTGCCTTCTAGCCCGGGCAGTTGCTGTAAGGCTACCGGGCTGTACTGGTCGAGCTTTTCGGTGTTGATTACGGCACTCATGGCATCCATGGGTATGGCACCGCCTGTATAGCCGGTACCGCCACCGCGTGGGATGATGGTGAGTTCGAGTTCAATCAGGGCGCGTACGAGTGGCGCAATTTCTTTTTCGTGATCTGGATTGATAACCACAAATGGATATTCGATACGCCAGTCGGTGGCATCGGTTACATGGGTAACGCGTGCCAGACCATCAAACATGATGTTGTCTTTGTGGGTGATTTTGCGCAGGCGGTTGAATACTTGTTCGCGTTTGTTGCGGGTTGTGCCGAAGCTGCGATCAAAGTCGTTGATGGCCTGTTCGGTATTTTCTATCAGTTGGGCAACTTGCTGGTTGTTGTCACGCCGTTTCTGGATTTCGTGCAGGCGGTGGCGCATTTCTTTAACCAGTGCCTGCTGGCGGTGCTGATGTTCGAGCAGATCGTCGATGAGATAGGGGTTGCGGATGACTGCCCAGATGTCGCCTAGTATTTCAAACAGCATGCGCGCTGAACGGCCGGTACGTCTTTGTTCGCGCAGTTGTTGCAGTAAATCCCACGAATGGCTGCCGAGTAGGCGGATGACGATTTCACGGTCGGAATAGGAGGTGTAGTTATAAGGAATTTCGCGTACGCGCTGATTGGCAGAAGTGGTCATGTTATATGTGGTTTCGTTTATTTTATCGGCTTTTCTGTAGGTAGCTGGCAAGTATTCTAACTTAATTTGTTGTGATTTTCGTGAGTTTAACAATGTAGGTTAAATTTTATGCTCTGGCAAATGAAAATTGCAGTGTTTTAGCTAGCAGGATAATTCATAGATGATAAGTATATATTTTAATTATTTTGTCTGCTTAGCATGAGATTGCTGTGATTATGCTGTACCGGATCAAAAACAAAAAGCTCTTTAGTTGGCTAAAGAGCTTGGTTGATGGCAGAAAGTTTATTGCTGTGTGCTGTCACTATTTTCAGGTGCTTTGTATCGTGGGCTGTAAGGGCCATACAGAAGTGTTCCGCCGTGGTTGGCCGTGAGTAAATGATCATCCACAGCTCCGGCTACTTTGTAGGCTTTATCTGTTAGTTTATCTGAAATCTGATTGACTACTGCATTAAACATTTGTGAGAATAAGCCACTATTGTTATTGCTGTTTGAATCTATGGTGATATTTTTCTGGCCAGTCCACAATATGCTGCCATCTTTTGCATCAATCAGCTTGCCACTGACTGATACAGTGGTGACGCTGTTAATCAGTTGAAATTTGGTACCGTATTTTTCTACATTGAGATAAAGAATGGTATCAGCATTATAGACTTTTTGCAGCTTATTCAGCTCAGCCGCCTGAATTTCAGCACCATCATTCAAGCCATTATCTTTAAATGTTTCGTTAACTAATACTACTGGAAAAACGTAGTATCCGGATTCGGCTAGTGGCTGGGTGGTTTGTGCCATAACTGCGTAGGGTGCTTTAACGTCAACAGAAGCATTGGTAGGCTGAACAACGAGTATGGAACGCGGATTGCTTTGTCTGAATTTGCTGTAATCGCGTGGCTGCGGACGATAATGGTTATTGGCGCAGGCTGACATCAATGCGATGATGGTTAAAGGCAAGATGAGTTGAAGGAAACGCTTCATTATTTGCCTCCAGTTAGGTTTTTTATCAGGAAATTCATGTAGGTGGTGGATTCAGGAAAAGTCTGTTTTTCTTTTTCAAACTGATCTCTGGCTCCAGCTCGATTACCGATTTTGGCATACAACATGCCTAAGTGGGCATGAGCGCCGGGGGCGGGTTTGCTGTTGTGATTGCTGGCTTCAATAAAGTATTTTTCCATGCTGGCAATCTGTTCTTCAGGCATATTTTTTTCGGTTAAGGCCTGATATTGAAGTTTCTGGTAATCCCCCCAGTAATATATGGTTGATATGTGTTGGTTTTGGGCGCATGCAGCCAGAGCAAGCATAGCTGTTGCTGCTATTAGTTTTATTTTCATATTATATTTAGATTAGTTAAGCAATTAAGGTTTAGGATTCCATTGTCCTTGTTCGATGCCTTGAACCAGATTGTTAACAGCCTCACGAATGGCTAAATCCAGTACTTTGCCATTTAATGTGCCATCATAACTGGCATAGCCACCTGTGCCGAGTATTTCTCGGGTAGAAAGTTTGTATTCTCCGGCACCCTGACTGGAATAAACGATTTCTGATGTTTTGACGTCGACAATATTCAAGGTGACTTTGGCATAGGCAACTTGTGTTTTACCCTGTCCGAGTAAGCCAAATAGTTGTTGATCGCCAACATTTTTTCGACCGAATTCAGTTATGTCTCCGGTAACGATGTAGCGTGCGCCTTTGAGGGTTTGTTGTATGCTATTGAAGTTGGCTTCTGTGCGAATCTCATCCATATTGGTGCGATCCAGTACGGTAAAGCGACCGGTTTGTTGTAAGTCGGTCATGAGAATGGTTTTTGCCTGACTGGTTAACTGGGTAGCACTGTTACTGAAGATTCCGCCACCAAGGTTACCACGGGTGTCGAATTTGCCTACTGCAAGTGGTGCTTTGATGCCATGATATGTTTGCTGGTAGGTGGCTACTTTTGGGGTGTTAATTATCTGTGAACTTTCTGTGGCACATGCACTTAACAAGCAGGCACAGAGTAGAGAAAAATAGAGTTTTTTCATGTTTTTGATATTGTCTGATTAATGTCAATAAAGTATATAATTGCTATTGATTTATGTCAAAATAATGTTTTAATTAAATAATTTTGCAGTTGAATGAATTAAATTTAAAACTGTTCTGAATTATTGAGATAGCGCCATTGCCCGGGAGGCAATGCACCCAGTTTGATTTTGCCCATGCGCACCCGTTTCAGGCCGGTAACGCGCAGACCGACCAGCTCACACATGCGCCGGATCTGGCGTTTTTTACCCTGCTTGAGAATAAAGCGCAGCTGATCCTGATTTTGCCAGCTGACTTTGGCTGGCCGCAGCTTTTCTCCATCCAGACTTAAGCCATGATTGAGTAGCGCCAGACCGTTGTCGCTAAGACGGCCGCTGACGCGTACCAGATATTCTTTTTCTATGCTGCTGTTTTCACCGATAAGCTGTTTGGCAATGCGCCCGTCCTGTGTAAGTACCAGTAAGCCTACTGAATCTATGTCCAGACGGCCAGCTGGAGCCAGATGGCGGGTATGGGCTGTCTGAAACTGAATACGGCTTTTGTCTTCCTGCCAGTGATTGGCTTCGGTAATCAGTTCGACGGCGGCACGGTAGCCTTTTTCTGGCTGCGCGCTGACGTAGCCAACTGGTTTGTTTAATAGAATGGTAACGCGTTCGGCCTGCTGGCGATGTGCCTGCCGGTCAAGGTCAATGCGGTCGGAATCGACAACTTTCTGCCCCAGTACCGCGGTAACGCCATTCACTTTTACCCAGCCCTGCTCGATGTAGCTATCAGCTTCGCGGCGCGAGCATAAGCCCAGTTGTGCCATGCGCTTGGACAGGCGTTGTGGTTCATTTTGGTCTATGGTTGTCATGCTTTGTGCTCTTTCTGTCGATTTGAACCGGCTACCATGTCCAGCAGAAACAGGCGGCAATCTAGGTTACCATTGAAGAGGGGGATTTTGCGTTTTGGGGACAGGCGCATTAGTTTGGGCATATCGCGGTCGGCACTGAACATGCCAATCAGCCAGCCGGCAAAATGCTGTTTCAGCCAGCTACCAAGCTGCGGATATAAAGCGTGTAATAGCTGGATTTCTGAAAGGCGTACGCCATAAGGCGGATTGCTTATCATGATGCCATTGGCACCATTCGGGCGAGTATCCAGTGCATCGCTTACCTGCCATTGAATATACTGGTCTACTTCGGCGTAGCGGGCATTGTTTTGTGCCAATTTGATGAGTTTACCATCTATGTCGGCGCCGAAAATCGGTGCCTGAGGCTGGCTTTTGGCGGCTAGCGCGGTTCGGCGCAGTTGCTGCCATAAGGCATCATTATAATTGTGCAGATTTTCAAAGCCAAAGGTGCGCTCTAGTCCGGGGGCAGTATTGGTGGCTATCAGTGCTGCTTCTATGGCGAGGGTGCCACTACCGCAGAATGGATCCATAAATGGCTGGCTGCCATTATAGCCAGCCAGTAATAACAGGCCGGCCGCCAGATTTTCGCGTAATGGTGCTTCGCCGGTATCGCTGCGATAGCCGCGTTTGAATAAGGCTTCGCCACTACTATCCAGATAGATGGATAGTTCATTTTTTTCGATGAAGACATGAATACGGACATCCGGGCGAAATTTTTCTACGCTGGGGCGGCTGCCGGTTGTGTCGCGAAATACATCGCAAAGTGCATCTTTTACTTTGAGTGCGGCAAAGTTGAGGCTGTTAATCTGTGCTTGTTTGCCTTCGATGTGAATTTTGAAGTTTTTGTTAACGTCAAACCATTGTGGCCAGTTAATTTTTCTGGCCTGCTGATAAATGTCGTTTTCGTGGCGAAAGTGACCGCTACTCAGGCGAATGAGTACGCGGCTGGCCACGCGGCTGTGCAGATTAATCCGGTAAACGCTGGCTAAATCACCATTAACAGCAACGCCACCATCGTGATTATGAATCTGTTCGCAGCCCAGTGTAACCAGTTCCTGATTTAATGTGGCTTCCAGCCCGCGCGGACAGCTGACGAAAAGAGGATATGAATTCATGTAATACTTTAATTAAGGAGGAAAGGACATGCTAAACTTGTTTATGCATGTGTGAATAGTATGATTGTAATATTGAAGTTCGGCATTGACCATTGTTTATGCTTTTCAGCACGCAAATTTGGGTGATTATGTGTGAAACTGCACTGTTTAAATCAGTATATTTTATGGTTTATAAGAATTGATTAAGGAGAATACTATGTTTATTTTTAAGTTAACCTATCGGCAGCCGATAGAAGAAGTAGAGAAATATTTACTTGCTCATATTGCTTATTTGCAAGATCACTATGATGCCGGCCATTTTATTGCATCCGGCCGGCAAGTGCCGCGTGTCGGTGGCGTGATTCTATGTCGCGCCAGCAATAAGGAGGCTGCTGAGGCCATATTGCAGGAAGACCCGTTTTATATTCATCAGATTGCTGAATATGAGGTGATTGAATTTGTGCCAAGTAAATATGTGAATGGTTTTGAAGTGTTTATTTGATTTTATTGCTGGCTAAGCAGATTGGTTTACTGAAACTGGTTTCGGTTTTTGCTGGGAATTTTATATGACGTATGGATTATGTCGAAAATCGGATTAGGAGCTAAGTTAGTTTCAGGAATTTGATATAATGTAGTCATTAAAATAAATATTTGTTTGATTCAGATAAGTAACTGGTATTGGTGATGATGGAAATAAAACAAGAATCTGCTTATGGAGAATTAGATTGATTGCTTTTTATCAGATTAATATTAGTAGTTGTTTTGAATTTTAGCTGTTTAGTAGTCTAAGCTATTAGGGTAATATTCATTTAGTTTAACAATCTGAATATTTTAGTCTTATTTTTTCATCATTTTTATTTTAGTCGTTGGTAAAGTTTAATTACTTCCGGCTCACCATTGGTGCAGCTTTTTCTTAAAAGTTCTCTGGCAATACGCTTATTTTTTTTCACGCCATTTCCATTGGCATACAGTAAGCCCAAATTAAACAGTGCCTCAGCAAGTCCCTGTTTTGCAGCCAGATGAAAGTAACGTGCCGCTTTTATGTAATTCTGTTGCACACCATTTCCCATAGCATAGATAATTCCTAACTCATTTTGTGCGGCCACATATCCTTGTCTGGCAGCAGAATGGAAATAATCCCGTGCTGCTTTAAAATTCTGTTTTACGTTATTACCTTCAGAATATATACATCCCAGCTTAAACTGAGCATCTGCGTTTTTATGCTTGGCAGCCAGCAAATAATAATCAATGGCTTTCAAAAAATCTTTTTTTACACCTAAACCGTTTTCATACATTACACCCAGTTTATACTCGGCAGTCGCATCTTTTTGTGCTGCCGCAAGCGAAAAATATTGATAGGCACTGATATTACTCTGTGTAACGCCATGACCATTGTAATACATCAGCCCTAAATTGTATTGCGCAGCAAGGTTACCCTGTACAGCAGCCTGTTGATAATAGTAAGCGGCTTTAGCTAAATCCTGTACAACACCTTTACCAGAGCGATACATGCATCCTAAACTGAATTGTGCATCAATATTTCCCTGTTTTGCTGCGAGTTTATAGTATTTATATGCTTCTGAGTAATCTTGTGCTATTTCCTCACCATCCTCATACATAGCACCCAGAATAAATTGTGCATTTACGTCTCCCTTTTTTGCTGCCTGTTGGGTATTTAAAAATTTATCTGATTTTTTTACTTCTGTATTCTCATTACTCATTTTTTGCAGTATTGGTTTAAATTTTTTCCATTATATTGTATCTGGAAAGAACAAGTTAAATAAATTATGGATTGTGGTTTCAATAATAAAAATAGTTATCTATTTTTCGGTTGTCATCGTTGCAAATAGTTTTTTAATATTCTTTTATATGCTGAATTCGTGTAAAACAAACGAATCAGGATAACCAAAAATAAAGTGGGTAGGTCAATGATGCCAGTTACAGATAGAATCGAAATCCAGAAATACTACCGAGCTTTACTTGCAAAAGACCCAAGCTATGTCGGTATCTTTTACGTTGGTGTTAAAACTACTTCAATATTTTGTATAGCTACATGCAGAGCGAAAAAGCCAAAATTTGAAAATACAGAATTTTTTCGAACGGTTAAAGATGCTCTCGATGCTGGCTACAGACCCTGTAAAATCTGCCGGCCAACAGAGAATGCTAATGAAGCACCCAAACAGGTGATTGATGCGATAAGAATCAGTACTGAAAATCCAAAGATAAGAATATCTGACGCGCTGTTAAGAGAGCATCAAATCAGCCCGGAAATTGTTCGCCGCTGGTTTAAAAAAAATTATGGTATTACCTTTCAGGCTTATCAAAGAATGTACCGAATTAATCAGGCTTATCAGGAATTGAAAACGGGCAAAACAATAATGGATACGGCTTTTGATAACGGATATGAGTCATTGAGTGGCTTTGCTTATACCTACAAAAAGATTGTCAAAAAAGCACCATCTAACTATTCAAATGACAATCTTATTCTGATCAATCGTTTAACCACGCCCATTGGTCCTATGTTCATATGCGCAACAGAGCAGGGTATATGCTTATTGGAATTTGTTGACCGTCGTATGCTGGAAACAGAGTTCAGGCAGTTACAAAATCTGCTTAATGGCGTAATTATCTTTGGTGAAAATAATCATATTCTACAGACCAGGCTTGAAATGGATGAATACTTTCAGGGTAAAAGGACAAACTTTACTGTTCAATTGCATACACCCGGAACGCATTTTCAGCAGGCTGTCTGGGATTGTTTGAAAACAATACCTTATGGCGAAGTCACTACTTACAAACAACAGGCAGAAAAGCTGAATAATTCTAAAGCAGTTAGGGCTGTTGCTCGTGCCAATGGCTTTAATCGTGTCGCCATCATTATTCCATGCCACAGAGTAATCGGTTCTAATGGCCAGTTAACTGGCTATGGTGGTGGATTGGCACGCAAACAATGGCTGATTAATCATGAGAAAATAATTATCAATCATAGATGTTAAGTACAAAAGAGCAGTTTGTTTGGATTTTGTTATAGTGTAAATGTGCAGTTTTATTTGCGTTTAAGCATATTGCAGAATTTTGGCTTAGCTTAATGTGGTTTTATTTGGCTGGTTTGGATGGTTAAGCTGAAATAGGGCAAACTTGGGTCTGATAGGCAATAAAAATTTACCGGCGGTGAAGTCTTAATTTAATTGATTCAGCAATAGCTATTGCTGGTTGGATTTTTTTATAAATGGAATATTCAGCGCAGTATAACTGTCTTTATTTGTTTCATAATTATTTGTTCTTAAATAATGAAAATGGTAAAGTTACTACGTTTTTTCGTAATTATAATGGGTTTGAAAAGATTTTAGCTTTGGCAATTGTGTTGATTAATTCTAATATTAATTAAGCTAATTATCATGGTTAACTATATATGTTGGTATGGTTTTTAATATTATCTATAGATAATTTATTTGTATTGAAGGGGGTAATTGATGAAAGAAAAGTTAATTCAATTTATGCTGACCTTGTCAAGATATATTCCTTTTTTGCAACTTTCTAATGAAAAACGCTCAGTAAAACAAAATATTTTTGAGACTAAGGAGGAAGATGCTTTAGAAGAAAAAGAACATGGTTGTAGTGAGTTAGAGTATGCTGAAATACAGGCACAACGGGGTGATGCAGATTCTCAGTTTCGTTTAGGTATCATTTTTTACGCAGGTGAAGAGGTATCTCAGGATTGTAAGAAAGCTGCCAGATATTTCAGTATGGCAGCCAGACAGGGAAATGTTAATGCACAATTTGCGCTGGGCGTTATGTATCAAAATGGCGATGGTGTGCAACAGGACTATGTTAAAGCAAAGGATTTTTTTATTCAGGCAGCTAAGCAGGGCAATGCTTCGGCTCAATGTAGTCTTGGGTTGTTGTACAAGAATGGCAATGGGGTAAAGCAAGATTATTTTGAAGCGCTAAAATATTTTCAGCTAGCGGTTGCCCAGAATGAAGCTAAAGCCCAGTATTCTTTAGGATTGATGTATTACATGGGTGAAGGTGTAAAACAAGACTATATAAAAGCTTTTAATTATTTTCAGTTGGCAGCTGAGCAGGGTGAAATTACTTCTCAATATATTTTAGGGATGATGTTCTATCAGGGTGAAGGAATAGAACAAAGTTATGATAAAGCAATGCATTATTATTACCTTGCTGCTGAACAGGGAAATGCTGATGCGCAATATCAATTAGGACTAATCTACCATAATGGTACAGGCACAGCACAGGATTTTGCTCAGGCAATAAAATATTATCAGCTAGCAGCTAATCAGGGATGTAGTGATGCTTTAACTAATCTGGGGCTTATATACAGTGATGGATTAGGAGTAAAGCAGGATTATGAACAGGCTGCAAAATATTTTCATCTTGCTGCTGCACAAGGTAATGTAACCGCACAGTTTAATCTCGGGGTATATTATAGATATGGCTATGGTATAAAACAGAATTATAAAAAAGCTCTGCGTTACTATCAGTTAGCGGCCGAACAGGGCAATATTATTGCACAATATAATCTTGGTGTTATTTATGAAAATGGTTTGATTACGCAACAGGATTATGCTAAAGCTGTGAAATATTATCAATTGGCAGCCAAACAGGGCTATTCATATGCCATTTATAATTTAGGACTGATGTTATATAACGGTAAGGGCATTAAACAGGATTATCAGAAGGCATTCCAGTGTTTTCATCAGGCTGCTGAAGATGGGCTGGCCACTGCATTATATAATCTTGGACTAATGTATTTCGAAGGCTCAGCAAGCAAACAGAATTATGAAAAGGCTGCTGAGTATTTTCAATTAGCGGCTGATCAGGGAGAGGCTGCGGCTCAAGCTAATTTGGGATATTTGTATGACACTGGGAAAGGTGTAAGACAGGATTATATTAAGGCACATGAATACTATTTGCTGGCAGCTGATCAGGGAGATAGTTCTGCCCAATATAATTTAGGTAATATGTATGAAAATGGCAATGGGGTAGTACAGGACTATGCAAAAGCCGTTGAATATTACCAGCTGGCTGCAAAGCAGGAGGATGCTAATGCCCAATTTACTTTAGGGGTAATGTATTTAAATGGTACTGGTGTAAAGCCAAATAGGCGTATCGCCATGGAGTTGCTCAAGAAAAGCTGTGAAAATGGTAATCAGGATGCTTGCCAGATATGTGAGTAGTTGAAATAAAGAATAGTATTATTCTTTATATCAGATATTAGTTTTTATTCTGTATTGTAAGTAATTTGATAGAAAATAACGTTGATATTATCTGGAATGGATATGGAGTAAATCTGGTTTTGCAAAATTTGTTGCTTGTTTTATGGCCATCGTCACCAATATTAGCTTTTTATCTGCGGCTGTCAGATATCTTTGCTATCAATTTGGTTATTTCTAGATTAATCCGTTATGAATGAACAAGTCACACTCATGCCTGAATTTGCTCCCCGTTTAGTCAAATGGCAGCGGCAGCATGGCCGGCATGGTTTGCCGTGGCAGACGCGTGAGCCGTATCTGGTGTGGCTGTCGGAAATTATGTTGCAGCAAACACAGGTTGCGACAGTGTTGGATTATTATCCGCGGTTTGTGGCTGCTTTTCCAAACGTGCAGGCGCTGGCTGCTGCCGATGAAGATGAGGTAATGGGCTTGTGGCAGGGGCTGGGCTATTACAGCCGTGCGCGCAATCTGCATAAGGCGGCTAAACAGGTGGTATCTGAATTTGCCGGCAAATTTCCGCGTAGCCGGATTGAATTACAAACGTTGTGCGGGGTAGGGCGCAGTACGGCAGCGGCAATTGCGGCATTCTGTTTTGATGCACGTGAGACGATTCTGGATGGCAATGTGAAGCGGGTGTTGTGCCGGTTGTTGGCGCTGGATGGTGATATTGCCAATAAAAAATTTGAAGAGAAGCTCTGGTGTATTGCTGATGCTTTGCTGCCGCAGGATGCTGCTGATATGCCAGCCTATATTCAGGGTTTGATGGATATGGGCGCTACGGTATGCAAGAGCAGTAAGCCGATATGTTCTGTATGTCCGATGAATGATATTTGTCTGGCGCGGGCACAAAACCGTATCACTGAATTACCGCGCAAGAAAACAGCGGTAATGGTAAAAGATCTGTCGCTGTTCTGGCTGGTATTGCGTAATCGTGATGGTGCTGTGTTTTTACACAAGCGTCCAGCCAAAGGGATTTGGGGCGGTTTGTGGTGTGTGCCCTGTGTGGACAGTCTGGCTGCTTTGTATAAGCTGGCAACACATTTTGGCCTGACTGCTGAAGATTTGAGCGAAGGCGCTGAAATCAGTCACCGTTTAACTCACCGCCAGTTATGTATTGTGCCATTTGCAGCGCAGATTGGTGGGCAACCGATAAAATCTAATGAGGTAATGGGAGAATGGGTGCTGCCGGATAATCTGGCTGCTTATGGTATTCCTAAACCTTTACATGATTATCTGTATGCTGTGCAAAGCAGTCTGTTTTAATTACAATTGTATTTTAATTTATTGGCATAATTATAACTTATGCTTGCTGAATAAGCTTATTTTTAATTTTGTCTGATTAATGTGAATAAATGGCAGTGAATATTGTTTTTTACTCTATCTAGGGTAAATTTAATTGACGCTAGCATCATTGTCACGTATAAACGCTATCTTGCTGAAATATGGCTGTCTTTTTGCTATTTTGCCAGTTGAATAAAGGCTGAGGATAGTGATTTCAGTATAGGTGAGCTGAATGTTATGCATTGAGCTTCGGACTATTTAACCGGGAATAAAACAATGGAAGAAGATTCGAGTCGACCGTTTATTTTATTGATAACACAACTGCAACAAGGCCGTTGATGTTTCCGGGTTAACAGTATCTGCCGACCGGGAAACAGCATGGTCGGTGAGGTACTGTCTATGAAAAAATTAAAAAAAATCATTTCTCAATCAGTGGTAATCAAGGCTGTGCAGGAATCACGCAATAGTCTTGACGGGACACTGTCTAATTTGCATACCAGTTTAAGTGGTTTGACCGAGCACGATGTTAAGGAACGGCTGGCTAGTTTTGGCAGCAATGATGTGGTGCACGATAAAGCACCTTCTGCGTGGCTGCAATTGTTGCTGGCGTTTAAAAATCCTTTTATTTTTGTGTTGCTGGCGCTGGCCTTGGTAAGCTTTTTTACTGATTATCTGATTCCTTTGCACAATGGTGAAGAAACCAGTTTGAGTGGAATCAGTATTATTGTGGTGATGGTTCTGCTTAGTGGTTTGCTCAGCTTCTGGCAGGAATATCGTTCTAATAAGGCCGCTCAGGCGCTGAAATCGATGATTAGCACTACTGCTACGGTATTGCGTCGCAGTCATCAGGATATTAGTGCTGTACAGCTTGAGGTACCGATTAAGGAAGTGGTACCGGGCGATATTATTTTGCTATCTGCCGGCGATATGGTTCCGGCTGATGTGCGCCTGATTGAATCTCGCGATTTGTTTATCAGTCAGGCGGTACTTACCGGTGAATCCATTCCGGTAGAAAAATCAGATACTATTGGTGTAAATGCAAACGCAGCCGCTCAACAGCCGCAACCATTATCTGCCAATCCGCTGGATGCTGAAAATATCTGCTTTATGGGTACCAATATTGTCAGTGGTACGGCTAAAGCAGTGGTGGTGGCTACAGGCGGAGATACTTATTTTGGTTCGCTGGCCAAATCAATTGTCGGTACACGCAGCCAGACTGCTTTTGACCGTGGTGTGAACAGTGTCAGCCATTTGCTGATTCGCTTTATGCTGATTCTGGTGCCGGTAGTGCTGCTGATTAATGGCTTTACTAAGGGGGACTGGGGTGATGCGGCCTTGTTTGCTCTGGCTGTAGCGGTAGGGCTGACGCCGGAAATGCTGCCGATGATTGTAAGTGCCAATCTGGCCAAGGGTGCAATGGCAATGGCGCGGCGTAAGGTGGTGGTAAAACGCCTGAGCGCTATCCAGAATTTCGGTTCTATGGATGTGTTGTGTACCGATAAAACCGGCACATTGACGCAGGATAAGATTATTCTGGAGCACTACACTGATATCAATGGCAATAATGATAATGAAGTTTTGCAGCTGGCATGGCTGAACAGTTCTTATCAGAGTGGCATGAAAAATCTGATGGACAAGGCGATTGTGCGCTTTGCTCAGGAACCGGAAAACAGTGCGGTTATCAATGAGGGTGGTTATCGTAAGATAGATGAGCTGCCGTTTGATTTTGTACGCCGGCGTTTATCTGTTGTGCTGCGGGATGAGGAACAGCGCCATGTGCTGATTTGCAAAGGTGCGGTTGAAGAAATGCTGTCAATTTCCAGCTGTGTGTATGAACAGGGACAATATCTGCCGCTGGATACAGCACGGCGTGAACAGTTGTTGGCGCTGGCTGAAAGTTACAATAAGGAAGGTTTCCGCGTACTGGCGATTGGTAAAAAGTATATTGCTCCGGAAGCACAGAAAGCACAGTATGCAGTGGCAGATGAAACGGAGCTGACTTTGTTTGGCTTTCTGACTTTCCTTGATCCTCCAAAAGACAGTGCAGCTCAGGCCATTGCTGCTTTAAGTGAAAATGGTGTGGCTGTGAAAGTGCTGACCGGTGACAATGCGATTGTAACGCGCAAAATCTGTCATGAAGTAGGTATTGAAGCCGGACAGCCTTTGCTAGGCAATGATATCGAAGGGTTGAGTGATGAGGCGCTGAAACCATTACTAAAACAGCACACTGTATTTGCCAAGTTAACACCGTTGCAGAAATCACGCATTATTCGCCTGTTGCAGGAAAACGGGCATACAGTGGGTTTTCTGGGTGATGGTATTAATGATGCGCCCGCTTTACGCGATGCTGATGTCGGTATTTCTGTGGATACGGCCACTGATATTGCTAAGGAATCCGCCGATATTATTTTGCTGGAAAAAAGTCTGATGGTGCTGGAAGAGGGCGTGATTAAAGGACGCGAAACTTTTGGTAATATCATTAAATATCTGAATATGACGGCCAGCTCTAATTTTGGCAATGTATTTTCAGTATTGTTTGCCAGTGCCTTTTTGCCATTTTTGCCTATGTTGGCAATTCAGTTGCTGATTCAGAATCTGTTATATGATTTTTCTCAGCTGTCGCTGCCGTGGGACAAAATGGATGAGGAATTTTTGCGTAAACCACGCAAATGGGATGTTTCCAATATTAGCCGTTTTATGTTGTTTATCGGCCCGATTTCCTCAATTTTTGATATCAGCACTTTTGCACTGATGTGGTTTGTATTCCATGCCAATGCGCCAGAAGTACAGAATCTGTTTCATTCCGGCTGGTTTGTGGAAGGATTGCTGTCACAAACGCTGGTGGTGCATATGTTGCGTACGCGCAAAATTCCGTTTGTGCAAAGCACTGCTTCATTGCCGGTATTGCTGATGACAGGGTTGATTATGGCAATTGGAATTTGTATTCCGTTTTCACCGATAAGCAACTGGATTGGCCTGACTGCACTACCATGGCAATATTTCCCGTGGCTGGTACTCACACTGGGCTGCTACTGCGTTGTTACTCAGATAGTGAAACGCTGGTATATTCGCCGCTTCGGACAATGGTTTTAGGTGTTAATTAGTATAAGAGCGAGTTAACTACTCGCTCTTTTTTGTTGCTAATCATCGGGCTAATATCTGGTAAATTGTATTACATTTGGCTAGTTTTACTTTGCGGGTTTGATAAATACTAAATTTTCTATATTCAGATAAATTATCAGTAAAAAGACGGAGGCAAAATGGCATTTAATGTAACTGATAAAGCAGCGTTATTAACGGTAAAAGGGGGTAGAGAAAAGGTGATTTTGCGTCTGGAGCAAATGGGCATTGATTCGTTGGCGAAACTGGCACAGGCAAATTTGCAGGATATTTCTGAGTGGGCAGCCAGTTTGGTTGGCAGAAGTTGCAAGAAAAATAGCCCTTAAGCCAGCTGCCATCAGTATGGCGGTAGATTTTGCTAGCCGAAATATTGAAAATCCATCCTGAAAATTGATAAGTTAATCAGAATAAGTGATTTTGGCTACTCATGACTAATGTGCTGGCAGAGGTGCCCAAATATGCAGATTTAGTATGACGAAATATTGATATATTTTACATGCTGGTGAAAAGATGAAAAGAGTTAATTGATACAACTATAATTAATGGCAATTGATTATTATGGTAATAAAGCGGTGCATGATTTTGTTAAATAACGCTATAATGTGAATCACTTTTATCTTGGCCATGTTTATTAAATTGCTCAGATGAAAATAACTTTTAGCGCGCTCTTTCACGAACAGCTTATTGGTGTTGAAAAACCTAAGACTGAGAACAGATATGGATGAATTAATCAAAGAAGCAGCATTACATTTTCACGAAGAACCCCGTCCCGGTAAAATTCAGGTTACGCCGACCAAGCCTCTGGCTACTCAATATGATTTGTCACTGGCTTATTCGCCGGGTGTGGCTGCACCATGTATGGAGATTCACCGTGATCCTTTGAATGCATACAAATATACAGCACGTGGTAATCTGGTGGCTGTGATTTCAAACGGTACGGCGGTATTGGGGCTGGGCAATATAGGTGCACTGGCCGGTAAGCCGGTAATGGAAGGTAAGGGTGTACTGTTTAAGAAATTCGGCGGTATTGATGTATTCGATATCGAGGTGAATGAAACTGATCCAGACAAGCTGGTAGATATTATTGCTTCTCTGGAGCCGACATTTGGCGGTATTAATCTAGAAGACATTAAAGCACCTGAATGTTTTTATATTGAGAAGAAGCTGCGCGAACGCTGCAATATTCCAGTATTTCATGATGACCAGCATGGTACGGCTATTATCACTGCCGCTGCGATTAAAAATGGTCTTGAGGTTGTCGGCAAAGACATCAGTCAGGTTAAATTGGTATGTTCTGGCGCAGGCGCAGCGGCTATTGCCTGTCTGGAGCTGCTGGTTGCGCTGGGCATGAAGCGTGAAAATATCACTGTGTGCGATTCGAAAGGTGTGATTTATCAGAATCGTGAAGAAAACATGGTGGAATCGAAAAAACTGTTTGCCATTGCGGATAATGGCCAGCGTAATCTTGCTGATGCTGTTCATGGCAAAGATATTTTCCTGGGCTTGTCTGGTCCGAATGTATTGAGTGTGGATATGCTCAAAACTATGGCCAAAGATCCGATTATTCTGGCTATGGCCAATCCAACACCGGAAATCTGGCCGCCGGAAGCCAAGGCTGCCCGACCAGATGCTGTAATCGGTACCGGCCGTTCTGATTTTCCGAATCAGGTAAATAATGTATTGTGCTTCCCGTTTATTTTCCGTGGTGCGCTGGATGTAGGTGCCACTACTATTAATGAGCAGATGAAGCTGGCTTGTGTGCATGCCATTGCAGAACTGGCTAAGGCCGAGCTGAGTGATGAAGTATCGGCTGCTTATGGTAATGCCGAGCTGTCTTTTGGACGTGAGTATCTGATTCCGAAGCCATTTGACCCTCGTCTGATTGCGGTGGTGGCTCCTGCTGTAGCTAAAGCTGCTATGGATTCTGGTGTGGCTACCCGTCCGATTGATGACATGGATGCCTATGTAGAAAAACTGAGTCAGTTTGTCTATAAATCCAGCCTGTTTATGAAGCCGGTATTTTCTGAGGCTAAGAAAGAGCTTAAACGTGTGGTGTTATGTGAAGGTGAAGATGAGCGTGTTCTGCATGCTACTCAGCACATTGTTAACCACAAACTGGCTTTCCCGATTCTTATTGGTCGTCCGGCAGTAATTGAAGCGCGTTCAAAACAACTGGGGCTGACTATACAGCCGGGCAAAGATTTTGAAATTGTTAATAATCAGGATGATCCACGCTTCCGTGAGTACTGGCAGGCTTATTATCAGTTGCGTAAACGCCATGGTGTAACCGAGGAAATGGCACGCCGTCGCATGATCAGTAACTCTACTCTCATTGGTGCTATGCTGGTACGCATGGGCAGTGCGGATGCGCTGCTATGTGGTACAGTAGGCCGCTTCCATGACCATTTCAATATTCTGGAAGAAGTAATTGGCTACAATAATCCTGAGCAGAACGCCTGTGCTATGAATGCCTTGATTATGACTTCAGGTAATATGTTCATTGCTGATACTTATGTTAATCCAGAACCTACTGCCGAACAGATTGCTGCCAATACGCTGATGTGTGTTAATGAAATGAAACGTTTCGGTATTGAGCCTAAAGTTGCTTTGCTGTCTAATTCTAACTTTGGTTCACTGAATCAGCCGAGCAGTAGCAAAATGCAGCAAGCACTGAAATTGATTAAAGCTGCCGACCCTGAGCTGAATGTTGATGGTGAAATGCAGGGTGATCTGGCTCTGGACGAAAAACTGCGCCAGAAACTGATGCCAGACTGCGAGCTCAAAGGTGCTGCTAATCTGCTGGTGATGCCAAATCTTGAGGCTGCCAATATCAGCTACAATCTATTGCGTACCGCTTCTAACGGTGTCACTATTGGCCCGATTCTGATGGGTATGAATGAAGCTGTGCATATTGTTACACCAATGGCTTCTGTACGCCGTATTGTCAATATGGTAGCTTTGGCTGCGGTGGACGCACAGCGTAAATAATCGCTGAGCTTACTATCAATCAAGCAGGCTGTCTGTATGTTCAGACAGCCTGCTTTATCAATTATGGAGACACGCTATGGCTAATGTGCCACCTCAGAGCGCACCCAATTACATTACCCCTGCTGGCCATCAGGCTTTGCAGGACGAACTTTATCAGCTGGTTCATAAGGAGCGTCCGGAAATAGTGAATGTAGTGAACTGGGCTGCCGGTAATGGCGACCGCAGTGAAAATGGTGACTATCAGTATGGTAAGCGCAGATTGCGTGAAATCGACCGCCGGATTCGTTTTTTAACCAAACGTCTCGAAGCTGCGCAGGTGATAGATCCGGAGGCGCGTGAAGCTTGTGATCAGATATTTTTTAGTGCAACTGTAACTATTTTGCGCGCCAATGGTCAGCAACAGACTGTGCGTATTGTGGGTACAGATGAAATTGATACTGGCCGTAATAAAATTTCTTGGGTATCGCCGTTGGCACGAGCTTTGCTGAAAGCTCATGAGGGCGATGAAGTGCGTTTACATGGTCCTGATGGTGTGGAAAACATTGAAATACTAGCAGTAGAGTATATTCGCATTGATTAATAGGCGTAAAATCATGCATAATGTTAAATCAGGTTAGCAATTTGCCATTATTTGGTATTTGTAAATCTGAGCTGTTGTGAAGTTAATTATTAATTGTTACCGCAGTTTGTCCGTACCTGATGATGCTGCCGGATTTTTTATTCTCATTTGCGTTAAAACATGAATCCAAAACTTGAACCGATTTTCAAACAGCTTAATGCGCTGATTCTGGGTAAGCAACAATTATTGATACAGATTGTTACCTGTGTGTTGGCACGCGGACATGTTCTGCTTGAAGATGTGCCCGGCGTAGGCAAAACCACGCTTGCTCACGCGCTGGCCGCAGTATTAGGACTAAATTATCAGCGAGTACAGTTTACCAACGATATGCTGCCTGCTGATTTACTGGGTGTAAGTGTTTTTCAGCCGAAAACAAGTGAATTTATTTTTCATCCGGGGCCTGTTTTTAATTCTTTTTTACTCGCAGATGAGATTAACCGAGCTTCGCCTAAGCTGCAATCGGCTTTACTGGAAGCGATGGAGGAAAGACAGGTATCTGTAGACGGTAAAACCTATGCATTGCCAAACCCGTTTCTGGTTGTGGCTACTCAGAATCCGACTGAACAGCTGGGTACATATCCTTTACCTGAATCGCAGCTGGATCGTTTTATGATGTGTCTGAGTATTGGCTATCCGGCAGAAAAAGAAGAAAAGCAGCTTTATCTTTCAGGCGGGCGTCGCCAGTTTGTGCCGCGGCTTAAGGCTGTTTGCAATGGGGAAATATTGCAACAGTGGCAGGCGGAAGTTGCTAAGGTAAATTTATCGGCAACAGCGGCAGATTATGTTTATCGTCTGGTGGCAGCTACGCGCACTCCGGGTACATTTGCTATTGGTCTGAGTCCGCGCGCCGGACTGGCTGTTGTGCAGGCGGCCAAAGCTCATGCATGGGTGCATGGTCGGGCACATGTGGTGCCGGAAGATGTGAAAGCTGTATGGGTGGCTGTGGCTGCGCATCGTCTGCAAACCTTACAAAGCCAAACCAGAAGCAGTACGCTGCTTACCGAGATGCTAGATTATGTTGCAGTGGTTTGAGGTGCCGGCACCCACGCCTATTGACGGGCATACTGCTTTACAGGTTCGTAATGTGCGGATTAATCTGACGCGCATGGGCTGGGGGCTGGCGATTGCCTGTATTCTGTTATGGATAATGGCAGTTAATTATCAGGTAAATGTGGCCTATGCGTTGGTATTCTGGTTATTGGGCATATTGTTATTTGGTGCGCTTGCTGGTATACGGCAGCTTACTGGTTTGATACTGTCCATTGTGCCGCAGCAGGAATATTTTGCTGGCGAAAATTGTGCGCTGACTTTACATGCCTGTGATGGTTGTAAACGCACGCGCTGGTTGTGGCTGCAAACAGCACAGGAGATAACTGGTACCGCCAGCGACTGGCAGTTATGGACGATTACACCAGAAAACACTGATTTTGTCTGGACATTGCCACCACAACGGCGTGGTGTTCTGCCGCCGCTGATACTGGCAGGAGCCAGCATGGCTCCGTTTGGATTGCTGATGATTAAAACATATTGGGAATTTACTGATGAGATTGTGATTTTTCCCGAACCAATTGAGCACAATATTCCGATGGCAAGAACCAGTAGCGATGAGCATGGTACACAAATCAGTCTGAGTGGTCAGGACCCGGCTTATTTGTTGCCACATCAGAATACCACTTCACCGCGACAAATTGCTTGGAAACATTATGCCAGAACAGGTGATTTACTGGATAAATATTTTGAGCAGGGTAGTACGCAGGTACAGCCATTGCTGATTTCCTATCATGATTATCCACAAGGAACCAGTGTGGAACAAATGGCCAGTATGATGTGTAATCGCGTTCTGGCAGCAGATGCCAGTGGGGAAAAATATATACTGGAATTACCGCGGCAGCGTTATGAGGCTGCTACTGCACAACGAACACGATGTCTGAATGCTTTGGGTAGATGGTGATGTGGCTCGCTGATCCGGTTTTTTTACGCAAATCTCCCCCAGTACGTACGCAGTTTATTTTATTGCTGATGCTGGCCTGGGTGGCTTTGCCTCTATTATTTGATTTGCCACTGAGCGTGGGTGCGGCATTTGCTGTGTTGTGGATTGTGCGTGCAGCCCTGCTTTTCACCAATATTAAAAAGCTGCCGCTGTGGGCACTGGTACTATTGCTGGTAGCTACTGCTGTGTGGGTATATTTTCGTATTGGCACAATTATAGGCCGCGATGCGAGTGTTGCGTTGCTGATGCTGATGATTGTGCTTAAGGCTTTTGAGGGCGAAACTCTGCGCGACTGGCAGATACTGTTACTGGCACAGCTAATTTTAATGGGTGGCGGTCTGCTGTTTAATCAAAGCATATGGATGGCACCGTGGCTGATTATGGCTTTATTCTGTCTGATTTCTTCGCTGGGCTTATTGGCCGGCATCAAGCCGGCTACCGCTCTGCGTCAGGGTGCGCTGATTCTGGTTCTGTCTTTTCCGCTAACGGTGATTTTGTTTATGGTGGTGCCACGCAAAGCGACACCATTATGGGGTATCCCGCAGCCACAGCAGTCTGCCATAACTGGGTTATCAGATACACTTGACCCTGGTACTATCAGTAATCTGATTCCGAGTAATGCACTGGCGTTTAATGTTACTTTTGATAACAATGTAATTCCCCGCAATGCCGATTTGTACTGGCGTGTGATGGTAATGGGCAACAATCGGGGCGGACAGTGGCATGCTGTGAAGGAACAGTATACTGATGAAGATACTTTGCAGTTGCCAGACAGGGCTGTTTTATCAAAGCGCTCTGATAGTAAGCTGGTAGGCTATCAGCTGATTATTCAGGACGACCATGGCCGTATACCGGCACTGGATCAGCCGTTGCCAGACAGCCAGTCTGATTTACAACGGCGGGTAGGAAATGTGGTGCGGGTGAATAAAAGCCGAGAAGGCTTACGCCGGGTGCATTTATATTCTCAGCTGGTGCCGAATTTACGTCAGCAAATGGATCAGGCGCTGTTGAATTACTATACTCAACTACCGGCCGGACTTAATCCTGAAACCCGACGGCTGGCGCAGCAACTAGCTAAGGAATCTGGCAGCAGTGAGGAATTTATCCGCCATATAATGGCCTATTTTCGTAAAGGCGGTTTTCAATATACGCTCACTCCAAAGCGCAGTCATGAATCTGTGAATAAAACCGACTTTTTTTTATTTAATAGTCAGGAAGGTTTTTGTGAAGATTATGCAGATGCAACGGTGTGGCTGGCGCGAGCGGTAGGTGTGCCGGCACGGATTGTGATTGGCTATCAGGGGGGGGAATATCATCCTGATGGGAAGTTCTGGCAGATTCGCAGTAAGGATGCTCATGCTTGGACTGAAATCTGGATAGCAGAAAAAGGTATATGGCAGCGAGTAGACCCAACTAGTGCTGTTGCATCAGTAAGGGTACAAAACGGGGTAGAAAATGCTTTGCCGGCAGAACAACGAGCCGGTTTGTCTTCGTCTTATCCATTAATACAAAAATATCTGGATAATGGCCAGTTTTACTGGCAGCAATGGGTAGTTAACTATGATACTGGTAGCCAGAATTCACTACTGGACTGGTTTAAGTTGAAAGATATGCCCAGACCTGTATTGTTACTGATAATTGCAATGGTGATTATGCTTACTGCGCTGCCACTGGTAATTTGGTTGCGCAGACAGGGAAATGTGCAGACGCAGCCATTGATCGATGGTATCAATCTGCTCAAGCAAGCTGTTATAGAAGGCGAAGCATCGGAGTTATCTGCCATTGGACCGCTGGAGCTACAGGCTATTCTGGCTGAGCATGGTTTACTTAATGATAATCTGGCTGCTTTACTGGCTCAGTATATAGAATGGCAGTATGGCGCTGAAGGTATGCCGAACAGGCGGGTTCAACGTGCATGGTATCGGAAAATGAAGCAAGCTGTTCGGCATTTGTAACAACCAATAATGCTGCCATATTTTATCTGGCCATAATCTGGCTGAATCTGCTGTACTTAGATATTAATCATACCAGACGAAAACTACCCAGCTATTGAAGTTGTTTCAATCGCAGGGTAGTTTATTACAGCATTGAATGACCATATTAATTTTAGTGCCAGAAGTTTTCCCGTATTGCCGCAAATGTCTGGCTATTCGGAATCACTAATGACAGCTAACTTTTATTCATGTGGAATAGAAGTTAGAAAATAACAATACTTTAAATTATTTTAATTGAAAAGGATTAATTAGTATGAATAATTAACTATCTGATTCTAATATTTATTAATTTTAAATAAGGTGTTGTTAAAAATACAATAGTGGTCTTTTTTCAAGTTGAGGCTAATTGCTAACTGTTAGGCAGAGGAATAATTCAGAATTGCTTGCATGTCTTTTATCTGAAATTATTTATTTTATGCAGCAATATTTATATAGATAAAATTTTGTATTTAAAGTGTTTTTTTTGAATGATCTTGAAAATGGCTCTGATGTATATTTTTACTAGTTTGAATGTTTCGTTTGTCTTATTTGCTTTCAATAAATAATGTTTAATAATCAAAGTTGTAATTTTATTAATATTTTAATAAAATTACTTGTCAATTCTTAGGTTGTTGTATTTAATTTATTGGTTCTATTATTAATGTCATTAATAACTTTTTAGGCTTCATGATGACATTTAATCGGTTACATAAAAATTCTTATCCTTTAATACTATGCAATGTTTGGGATGTAAATAGTGCGAAGATAGCTGAAAAACTAGGTTTTCAGGCTATTGGCACCTCTAGTGCAGCAATTGCGTCTATGCTTGGCTACGACGATGGAGAGAAAATACAATTTGAAGAGTTGTGCTATGTGATACAAAAAATTGCAGGCAATACATTTTTACCCCTTTCAGTTGATATGGAAGCAGGGTATGGCAGAACTTCGGCAGAAATAGTCAATAATATTAAGAAGCTTGCAACTTATGGTATTGCTGGAATTAATCTTGAGGATAGTATTGTGAACGCAGAGCGAATACTAGTTGACGGTAAACGCTTTGCTAATATCCTTTATGAAGTTAAAAACAAGCTTAATGAAGCTGATCTAAATATTTTTCTTAATATCCGAACAGATACTTATGTATTAAATGTTCCGAATAAGCTGGATGAAACCCGAAAACGGATTGAGCTTTATACCAAAGCTGGTGCCGATGGAATTTTTATCCCATGTTTATCGCATGAAGCGGATATTAAATTTTTGGTAGATAAGTCCCTGTTACCTATTAATATTATGGCTATGCCTGATCTACCTAATTTCGAAAAGCTCAAACAATTAGGTGTTAAACGAATCAGCATGGGAGATTGTTTATTTTCTAATATGTCTGCCATACTGAAACATAAACTGAGTAAGGTTATGGACAATCAATCTTTTGCTGATATTTTCAGTGATAGCAAATGCTAATTTGAATATGGCTTAATTTGATATTTAGAATTCCAGTATATCATTGCCAATCTATTTGAAATTAATACTGTTTCGTTTCTTTATATTGATAAATACCAGTGTGAGCCGGCATGTGTGCCAGATTGCTGGTATTGATATGGGCGTTATGCAGCAGTATTTTCAGATTTACAGCCATAAATAAGGCTCACTGCTATGCTTGAATCTGAGCAGTAAGCCTGTGTTCAGTAAGTTCAGATATTATTCTTTATCATATCGATCACATCTTTGCCTTTGCCTTCAAGTATGGCTTTGGATCCATACCAAACCATGTTTTTCACATTTTCATAGCTGATTGCTGGTGGCATAATCAGTTCTTTGTCGCTGATTACCACATCTAGCAGAGCCGGCCCTTTGTGTGCCAGAAAGGTTTGTACTGCTGTTTCCAGTTCGGAAGATTTGCTGACACTCTGGGCGCTGAAACCACAGCCTTCGGCAATGGTTTTAAAATCGCCATTTTTAAGATCAACAAATACTTCTACCAATCCTTCGCCTTTTTGTTCCTGTTCAACAAAATTAAGGGAGCTGTTGTTGAAAACAACTATTTTAATCGGCAGATTTTCCTGTTTGGCGGTAAGTAAATCACCCATCAGCATAGCTAAACCACCATCTCCAGATAAAGAAATGACCTGCCGTGCCGGGAAGGCTTTCTGCAATCCATAAGCCTGAGGCATACCGTTTGCCATGGTGCCATGTTTCAAACTGGTAAGAAAGCGCCGCTTGCCATTCATGGTCAGGTAGCGCGAACCCCACAACATAGGTGTACCGACGTCAGCGGTAATCAGTGCATTATCGTCGGCATGTTTATCTATTAACTCGATTAATTGTTGCGGATGAATTGGATGTTTGTCGTCTGGGGTGGCATGAGCTTCATATTTATCCATGATTTTGGTAAACAAAGCGGTATGGTGATCCAGAAAACTGCTGTCGCTACGTGGCTGAATTTTGGGTAGAACAGTTTGCAGGGTAGTTTTAATATCGCCAACCAGCCCTAAATTGATTGGATGACGTAAACCTAGCTGAGTAGCATCGTGATCAATCTGAATGATATTGGCGTTTTCAGGATAGAATTCTGTCCATGCAAAACTACAGCCGAGTAATAATAAGGTGTCGCAGTTTTTAACTGCTTCATAGCCAGCTTTGGTGCCAAACATGCCAGTCATGCCTACCTGATAGGGATTTTCCCAAGCAATACTGTCTTTGGCACGGGAGGTGTGTACAACGGGTGCCTTAAGTTTTTCCGCTAGCGCAATCACTTCGTCATGTGCATCTTTGCTACCATAACCGGCATAAATGGTGATTCTATTGCCTTGATTGATGGTCTTGACCAGCTCTTCGATTTCACTATCATTCGGGCGGGTAACTGGCTGCGGGTGCCAGATTTTTATCGGTTGTTCGACCACTTCCATTTTGCTGATGTCACTGGGCAGGATAACAACGGCTACGCCACGTTTGTTAATAGCTGCCTGTGCTGCCTGAGTGAAAATGCGCTGAGCTTCCTGTGGCTGGGTAACCATCTGACAGAATACGCTGGTATCCTGATAAACTTTGAGAAAGTCTACTTCCTGAGGAAAGCCAGTACCCATTGATGTGGCAGCCAGTTGGCTGGCAATGACAATTACAGGCGCATTGTTGCGATTGGATTCGTACAGCCCGTTAATCAGATGCAGGCTACCAGGTCCACATGAACCGGCGCAGGCAGTGAGTTTATTGGTAATCATGGCTTCAGCACCGGCAGCAAACGCAGCAGCTTCTTCATGACGAGTATGTACCCAGTTAATACTGCTTTTTTCGATGGCTTTGCCGACAAAATTCAGGGTATCCCCGATGATGCCATAGCAGTTGCTTACTCCGGCTGTAGTCAGTACATCAATCAGTACTTCTGAAACGGTTTTGGTTTTAGACATAGTGTATTTCCTCTAAAATTGATTATTTATTAATAGATAAAGAATAATAAATAGTTTTCTTGATAATCATTTTGTTATCTTCGCTATATTTTCATCTATACAGCAAATTTCAGCAGTATATTAATCCATTATCAGTGTTTAATGTATTGTAGTAGTGAGTAATCTGCAACACAAGGACATTGGTAAATTTGGATGAATATAATCTAATAAAAAAGGCAGTCGGCACAGGGTACCGGCTGCCAATACGGGCAAAAGAGAATTCTCAGATGGCGCGATCGTTAAACAGGGGAATGCAGGTAATGCGGCTGATGCTGTTGATGTAGTCAAGCACCGGAGCCGGCCATTCAATGCTTTTAACCATGGTTAGATTGCGCAGTAGCGGAAATAACAGAATATCTTCCATGCCAAATGTACCACTGGCACCACAATCGCTGATAAGCAATGGTGACAATGCAATCAGATCCGCATTCAGGCGCTCAATATAGGTTTGGCTGTTAAGCAGATGTTGTTGAAAATTGCCGTAAATAGCTGTTTTTTTACTAACAAAATAGTCTATAGCGCTTTGAGTGGCAAATTCAGGCAGATTAATGCTGATGCAGCGTGGCAGGGTTAGGAAATTGCGGTATGTATCGACAATTTTTATCCAGTCTTCAATTTCGGGACGGATGGTATGACTTAAGAGGGTATCACCGGCAAGCTGGTCGATGTAGTGTACGATATCCAGACTTTCACCCATGGCGCAACCATCATCTTTGACTAAAATTGGCACCATTTTTTTGCCAACTAGCTTGTTAGGTGTGTCTTCATCATCGTTGAGTAGGTAAATATTTTCTACCGGTACCATTTTTTTACCAAATATCATGCGCGCACGTACACAGTAGGGGCAATGGTCATAAAGATAAAGTTTCATTCTGGTTTCCTTATTCAGGGTATGGTGTGACTTAAGCAGGTACTATTTACCTTGTCCGAAACACATTTATCGGGTAAGAATATTGTATTGTAATTAGCTACTTAGTGCTGATAAATAGGCAGTAAAATATTTTTTTACACAATATTTGTGCTTTTGAAAAATCTGGTTTTGTCGATTCATTTTTGATAATTGATTAATAGTATACATAATATTAATTAATTTTAGTTCACGGTTTTTTTACCAGTTGTGTTGCATTAATCACGTTTTCAATTTTTCTCATGTAACAGCAAAGTAATGGTAGTTTCAGCCATACAGCAACACCTGTATTTGTTCAGGGCTTGGGGCTATGGTAGTACGGTCATGTAATCTATCTTTCTTACCTGCTACATCGGCAGGAGCACCGAGGTGTGGGCGGTTTGTTTTGTGCTGATTTAATCTGCTTGGCTTTTGCGCAATGCTTCTGTTTTGTATAGGCGGTAATTGCAGCCTGTTTTCAGGCATCTCTGTCGCTGGTGGCACAACATAAAAATATTGTTTATGGAGACGGGAGCAAAAGTTTCAGTTGTACCGGCGCGGGCGCTGTATTGAATTTAATCTGTTTTGTATACGCGGTTGGGTTTACATGCCGGCAAAAGCACTGAACCAATTCTGATGTTAATGCTGCCCTTAGCGCGTTTTGAATACCAGTGTAAACCAGTAACAGGCTCTGCTGAGGTTCGGTTGGCAGAATATTTGCGCATGGACAACTGGCTGGCGGAAGCCGAAATCTATTCGGATTATGTAGATAGCTGCGATCTGTAGTTTTATTGTTTGTTTAAGGCCTGCTGGCAGGGTAGTGCGGTAAGCAGGCACAAGCTCACGGGCATGATAAAGTCTGGTGCGATATTGGTTATTTCCAGTACGAATAATATGGCGGTCAGGGGCATTTTTTGCTGTATGGCCAGAAAAACAGTGGCACCAGTTATCACCGCGGCAACAAGCGGCACTGATGGTAGTACGCTGTTCCATGCTGTGGCTGCCAGTAATGCGATAAGGCCACCGAGCATCATAGAGGGAGTAATAAATCCACCATAAGCGCCGCCACGAGTTGCCAGCAATAGTGCCAGCCATTTGCCGATTAGCAGAGCCAGAGCGTAACGCCAGCCAATGCTGTCATTAAATAACAGTTCGTTACCGGCTTTGCCATTACCTAGTATTTCTGGTAACCACATGGCCATGGCTCCAATTAATATAAAAGCAGCCATACTGATAAAAATCAGTCTGGGGCTGCTACGGTTGGCTGGTTTACAGCAGGCAAGTTGGCGCTGTAACAACCATGAGCTGGCAACGATTACCGGACCGAACAGCAGCGCCCAGATTAACAATGAGCTGTTCAAAGTAAACGCGGGTAGCTGATAGGCTGGTATGCTGCCCAATCCCAGACGGGCAACCCATGCAGCAGTGGTACAGCAGATTAAAGCAGCGATAACATGATTCCGCTGAAAACTGCATAGCAGGGTTTCCAGTGCAAACAGGGCACCGGCAAGTGGTACATCAAAAACAGCGGCCAGACCGGCAGCCGCGCTACAGGACAGCAGGATTTTGCGTTCTTCAGCGCTGATAGCTAAGCGGCGGCTTATATAATCAGCAATCGCTGAACTGATTTCACGTGGTGCTGTCTCACGCCCGAGAGGAGAACCCATACCTACAGTAAGAATCTGCAGCAGGGCATGAATCACGGTAGTGCTTAATGGTATGGAGGGGGCATTGTTGCTGATTGCCTGTTTGATATCAACCAGTTTGGATGCATAACGGTGCAGTAAAAACCAGCCTGTGCCTGCAATCACACCACAGCCACTTAAGGCCAGCAGCCGATGGGTGGCACTGGTTTGTTCGACTATGTTGCGAAAAGTGATGCCATCAACGCGGGAAATTCCGTAAACTACCTGCTGGATCAGGTGCAGTAAGCCGATAAGTGCAGTGCCGGCTACACCTGCAATGGCACCACAGAGCAATAATAAGGCTATTAGTTTGGGGCTTAATCTGACCATATCACTATGCATTTGTAGTAGATGAAAAGCGTTTTTACATTTTAAATGACTATATTGTAAACGTCAGTACAGGGATTGCCGAACTTTGGCATTTGCCTGTGCTAAAATTAGACTATTTTGTCAGGATTTTAAAGGAAACATTCCTGTGATCAGTACCAATAATATTACGATGCAGTTTGGCGCTAAGCCATTGTTTGAAAATGTGTCGGTGAAGTTCGGTGGCGGCCATCGTTATGGTTTGATTGGTGCCAACGGTTCAGGTAAATCAACATTCATGAAAATTCTGGGTGGTGATCTGGAGCCCAGCAGCGGTGAGGTGGCCATCGATCAGGGGCTGCGGCTGGGTAAGCTGCGGCAGGATCAGTTTGCATATGAAGATATGCGGGTGCTGGACGTAGTGTTGATGGGGCATACTGAAATGTGGGCAGCCATGACAGAGCGTGATGCTATCTATGCTAATCCGGATGCTACCGAAGATGATTATATGCGCGCGGCTGATCTGGAAGCTAAGTTTGCCGAGTATGACGGTTATACGGCTGAGGCGCGTGCGGCCGAGTTGCTTGCCGGTGTGGGCATTGATGAGCATTTACATAATGCCAGCATGAGTGAGGTAGCGCCCGGTTTTAAACTGCGTGTATTGCTGGCACAGGCGCTTTTTTCCAAGCCAGATGTGTTGCTGCTGGATGAACCTACCAATAATCTGGATATTAATACCATTCGCTGGCTGGAAGGGGTATTAAACAGTTATGAATCTACCATGATTATTATTTCACACGACCGCCACTTCCTGAATGAAGTGTGTACTTATATGGCCGATGTGGATTATGGTGGCATTACATTGTATCCGGGTAATTATGATGATTATATGCTGGCTTCAACTCAGGCACGTGAACGTACTTTGAAAGACAATGCCAAGGCCAAGGAAAAACTACAGGAATTGCAGGAATTTGTGGCACGTTTTTCTGCCAACAAATCCAAGGCAAGGCAGGCGACCAGTCGTGCTAAGCTGGCTGATAAAATTAAAGCCGATATGGTAGAAGTGAAGCCATCTAGCCGTCAGAGCCCGTTTATCCGCTTTAATTTTGACGATAAGAAAAAATTACATCGACAGGCACTGGAAGTGCAGGATTTATCCAAACGATTTGACCGGCAATTGTTTAATAAGCTGAATCTGATGCTGGATGCCGGTGAGCGTCTGGCCATTATTGGCCCGAATGGTGCCGGTAAATCCACCTTGCTGAAACTACTGGCCGGTGCATACGATGAAGCCTGCAACGAAGGCATCAAGGCAGATACAGGTACCGTTAAATGGGCGGAAAAAGCACAGGTAGGCTATTACCCGCAAGACCATGAAAACGATTTTGATGTACCGATGACATTAACTGAGTGGATGCGCCAGTGGGGAAAAGAAGGCGATGATGAGCAGGTAATTCGTGGTACATTGGGACGCTTGCTTTTCGGCAGCAATGAAGTGGGCAAGCAGGTGCAAGTACTATCGGGTGGTGAGAAAGGCCGTATGCTGTATGGCAAGCTGATTTTACAGGAACCGAATGTGCTGGTGATGGATGAACCCACTAACCACATGGATATGGAAAGCATTGAAGCGTTAAATATGGCACTGGAAAAATTCCCGGGCACGCTGGTGTTTGTCTCTCATGACCGCCAGTTTGTTTCCAGTCTGGCTACGCAGATTCTTGAGCTGGATGGTGAAGGTGGTTTTGAGTATTATCTGGGTGATTATGAAGGTTATCTGGCTAAAAAAGGTTTAGTCTGATTTTGTGCTAACTGCCTGTATATTTACAGGCAGTTTTTTATATGGGAGAAAATAATGAGTATAGATACGAACGATTCGGTAAAACTGATTGACTGTACCGAAAAAGAACACGCGGCAGCCATTCTGGCGCTTTTTAATGACACTATTGCCAATTCTACTGCCCTGTATGATTATGAACCGCGTTCGCTATCATTCATGGAAGGCTGGTTTGCAGCCAAGCGTGCACGTAACTGTCCGGTAATTGGTGCCGTAAACGGGCAGGGAGAGCTGCTGGCATTTGCTTCATGGGGCGCATTCCGGGATTATCCGGCTAATAAATATACGGTAGAACACAGTGTATATGTACGTAATGATTGCCGGCGACAGGGGCTGGCACGCAAGCTGATGCAGGAGCTGATTACACGTGCACAAAAGGCAGATATGCATGTATTGATGGGGGTAATTGATGCAGCCAATAGTGGCAGCATAGCCCTGCATGAGCAGCTAGGTTTCAAACATGTTGGCACGTTGCCACAGATTGGCTTCAAATTCGGCCACTGGCTGGATGCGGCACTGTACCAGCTTATTCTGGAAACACCAGCGCAGCCTGTGGATGGTTGATAAGTACATGATGTGGCTTCAGGCGATTTTCAGCCACCAGTGTACGCTGAGTAAACCTAGTATGGTCAAGAGTAAGGAACCACCTGTATGCAGCAGCATATGGGCTATGGCAGCTGCATAGCGTTGTGACTGGAGTAATTGCACAGATTCGAGCGAAAAAGTTGAAAAAGTAGTCAGCCCGCCAAGGAAGCCGGTAATCACAAACAGCCGCCATTCTGGTGCAATATTCACAAAATGCATAAACAGACCACTGGACAAACCAATCAGATAGGCTCCTGTCCAGTTGGCTACTAGTGTGCCATACGGCAGGTAGGAATGAAGTGAATTCAGGCAGGTACCCAGCAGCCAGCGCAAAATAGCGCCCAGCGCAGCTCCGCTGGCAATAGCGAATAAAGATAAGTACATAATGAATCCAGTAAAAATGCGATACATAATTATTTATTTTACGCTAAAGCAGTATCCGATATTGCCATGTGTAGCTGAAATGACTACGCTAGAGTTTTAGCTACAGTAAAAATATCAGAATGAATTTAACCGAAACAAAAATTACCAGCAAAGAAATCTATCGTGGTTCATTTTTAAATGTTTTTGAAGATACCGTCAGCTTACCGAATGGCAATCAGGCACAACGGGTAGTGATACAGCATCCGGGAGCCGCTGCGGTTCTGGCCGTGACAGCTGAGCAGAAAGTGGTATTGGTAAGACAATGGCGCTATCCGGTGGGAGAGGCCTTACTGGAAATTCCGGCGGGCAAGCTGGATGGCAAAAATGAGGATCCGGCTGATGCTGCCTTGCGCGAGCTGGCGGAAGAAACACCTTATACCGCAGCAGAAGTTAAACTGATTCATACTTTCTATACCGTACCCGGTTTCGGTGATGAAAAAATGTATCTTTATCTGGCAGAAAATGTGCAGCCCAATAGTGCACTGGCAGCAGATGAGGATGAAATTCTTGAGCCATTGTTACTGAGCCGGGATGAAGTGCGTACGGCATTGGCCAATAACCAGATTCATGACGGCAAAACCCTGATTGCCTTGCAGTACTGGTTATTATATTGCTAAACAGGAGTAAGCCATGATGCAAATCGTTCCATTACCAGCCTTGTCTGATAATTATATCTGGTTATTGCGGCAAGGGAATCAGGCAATAGTGGTCGATCCGGGTGAAGCGGCCGTGGTGATGAATTATCTGGCTGCACAGGCGTTAAACCTGAATGCTATCTGGCTTACCCATGCTCATTATGATCATACGGATGGTGTAACAGCGTTAAAACAACACTATCCGCAATGTCAGGTTGCTGGCTGGAGTGAGTGGCCAGAGGTGAACAGGGCAGTAAATGAAGGCAGCGAATTTGAAGTATTTGGACAGCAGGTAGCAGTATGGCATATTCCCGGCCATACTGCTGATCATCTGGCTTATGTATTAACTGATTCTGCTGGCCAGCAACGGGTATTTTGTGGTGATACGCTGTTTAGTGCCGGTTGCGGACGGGTATTTCCCGGAACTATGGCACAAATGTTTGCCAGCTTACAGCGTTTAAACAGCCTGCCAGAGAATACTTTATTCTATCCGGCACATGAATATACAGCAGCTAATTTAAAATTTGCTCAGGCAGTAGAACCGGATAATCCGGCAATCAGGCAGGCAGTATTGCAAACAGCAACATTACCTACATTACCGGTAAGTCTGGCACATGAACGTGAGATCAATCCTTTTTTGCGTACCAGCCAGCCGCCAGTTATTGCATCAGTAGTGCAGAAAGGATTATCTGAGCAGCAGTCCACTGAGCCACTGGCTGTATTTACTTACTTACGAGAATGGAAAAACCGTTTTTGATTACGCCATAGCTTACAGCATGTTATCATTAAGTCAGCATAATAACGAAGGAATATATGAGTTGAAACAGGGCTGAATGATGGCAGCTGGTGATTTCAGCCAGTGAAATATCTATGGTGATTTCAGCCTGTCAACCTGTCTGCATATGAAAACAACAAAGCCATACTGTATGGACTGGACCCGATTACTCAGTGTCCAGCGTTTTAAACTGGATAACGGCTGTGTCGTACCTACTGTAACCGCCTCCAGTGAAGAGGGTGCGGAAGCTTTGCGTACTGATTTTCACATAGACTATGATCGCGTGGTGTTTTCCAGTGGTTTTCGCCGTCTGGCACGTAAAACGCAGGTGCATCCGTTTGCCCTACATGACCATACACATAATCGCCTCACTCATAGCGTTGAAGTAGCCAGCGTTGGACGCAGCTTGGGCAATCGTGTCGGTGTTATGCTGGCGGCTGGGAATTTCTTACCACCGGGCAGTCATGCTGCCGATATTGGCGCGATAGTGCAGGTAGCCTGTCTGGCACATGATTTTGGTAATCCGCCGTTTGGGCATACTGGTGAAGATGCATTGCGTGAATGGTTTCGCGACCCGCAGCATGAACACTATTTACGGGAACTAAGTAATGCCGAGCGTAATGATATTGAAACCTATGAGGGTAATGCACATAGCTTACGGCTGATAGCCAGTCTGGAAATGTATCAGAACGCTGGTGGCATGCGTCTTACCTCTGCGGTTATCGGCGCTTTGCTGAAATACCCTTGGACAAGTTCGGCTGAACAGGGAAGAAATAAATTCAATATTTATCAGACTGAGCTGCCTTTTATTGATTGTGTGGCTCAGGAGCTCGGACTGCCTCAGTCAGGAGAAAATCACTGGGTGCGGCATCCATTATCCTATTTGATGGAAGCGGCCGATGATATTTGCTACGCCTTGCTGGATTTGGAAGATGCCGTTGAGCTGGGCTTGTTGCAGGTAGATGAAGTAGAACAAATATTATCCAGATTAACCAATAAAGAATATGACTGGCATGACTATGCCAGTCAGGGACGTTGTGCCCGTTTGCGTGGTATTGCTATTGGTCGCGCGGTAGATGATATTGCCCATACCTTTATCAAGCATCATGGTGATTTATTAAATGGTTCATTCCGTGGCAAAGACTTACTTGCTCTGTCTAGCCCAGATGTAAATGAGGCACTAAATGCAGCCAAAGAGCTGGCACGAACGCGGATATTCCGTCATCAAAGCAAGCTGATTACCGAAATCGCTACCTTTCCCTGTCTCGGTTCAATACTGGGGCTGCTGGTACCCGCTGTACATGCCTTTATCAAAACCGATAAATTGAGCAAACGGCAGGAATTGGCCTTATCCTTATTGAAAGAACAAAAACTGAGCAAAGACGATAGCTTATATCTGGCTTATATGAAAGTTCTGGATTTTGTCGGCGGAATGACAGATAACACCGCAGCAAAACTGGCACGTGAAGTATCTGGTATTGAAATGTTGTAGATTTTGTATCGGCTGTTTTGAAAAAACATATAAATCATAGATATAAATTTTTTTTCTATGTTTGTTTGCGTTTTTGCTTGCCAAAACTCAGATTATTGCGTATTATCGCGCTTCTTGATTTTCAGTGACTCGTTGATGAGTTTGAAATCAATGCACCCGTAGCTCAGTTGGATAGAGTATCTGGCTACGAACCAGAGGGTCGGGCGTTCGAATCGCTCCGGGTGCACCAGTAAGACAACGCGCCCATCGTCTAGCGGTTAGGACATCGCCCTTTCACGGCGGTAACCGGGGTTCGATTCCCCGTGGGCGTGCCAGATTCTGAAAACCTGTTTGATTTTTCAAACAGGTTTTTTTATTTTATTTGAATTTATGGGTGATATATTCATCTGGCTGATATAGGTCTCCATAACCATGCTTATTAGCGTGATAACTGAATCAGCCTGAGTCATTGTCACCGATAACGGTAAATTATTTTATACTCCTAAATAAGCGGCACGTTGCGACAGCCAGCGTTGCAGATGTTTATTAACTACTTCCGGTTGCTGGCTAATCAGGATCGGCGCCAGATCACGTGCTTTTTCCAGTAATGGCAAATCTTCTTCCAGATTGGCAAAGCGCAGCATAGGTACACCACTTTGGCGTGCTCCCAGAAATTCTCCCGGGCCCCGAATATTTAAATCCTGTCTGGCAATCTCAAAACCATCAGTATTTTCATAAATTACTTTCAGGCGCGCTTTGGCTAAATCGCCCAGTGGTTCACTAAACAACAATACACAGCGGCTGGCTGCTGCTCCGCGACCCACGCGCCCGCGTAGTTGATGCAGTTGCGCTAGCCCCATACGCTCAGCATGTTCAATAACCATCAGGCTGGCATTAGGCACATCCACCCCAACTTCAATCACAGTGGTTGCCACCAGTACCTGAGTACTACCTTCGACAAATGCAGCCATTACTGCTGCTTTTTCCGCAGGCTTCAGCCGGCCATGTATCAGACCTATAGTTAGTTCCGGCAATGCGGTCTGTAATTGAGCAACAGTATCCACTGCTGTTTGTAATTGTAATGTTTCCGATTCCTCAATTAACGGACATACCCAATACACCTGTCTGCCCTGAATACAGGTATGTTTGACCAGCTTTTCCACTTCATGCCGGCGGGTACTGTTCACCAGACGAGTGACCACCGGTGTGCGTCCGGGCGGCAGCTCATCAATCACCGAAACATCCAGATCAGCAAAAAAACTCATTGCCAGTGTGCGCGGTATCGGTGTGGCAGACATCATTAACTGATGTACATCATCTCCTTTATTCTTCAAAGCCAGACGCTGAGCTACACCAAAGCGGTGTTGTTCATCAACAATCACTAACCCCAGATTATGAAAGGCCACATCATCCTGAAACAGCGCGTGCGTGCCAACAGCCAGTTGAACGGTACCATTTGCCAGCTCATTCTTTGCCTCTTCACGGGCTTTTTTACGCACACTGCCGGAAAGCCAGACAATCCTGATTCCTAATGGCGCAAACCATTGCTGAAATTTCAAATAATGCTGCTCAGCCAGAATTTCTGTGGGTGCCATCACGGCTACCTGAAAACCTGCTTCCATTGCTGCTGCGGCTGCCAATGCACAAACAATGGTCTTGCCACTGCCCACGTCTCCCTGCAATAAACGGTGCATCGGATGTGTTTGTGCCAAATCATTAGTGATTTCAGCAATAGCGCGTTGTTGTGCCGCAGTTAAAGCGAAACCCAGATTAGCCAGTAAAGGTTGACTGATGTGTCCATCACCACATAAAGCTGTGGCATGACCACTCAAACGCTGCTGGCGTGCCAGCCGCATTGACAATTGCTGTGCCAGCAATTCATCAAATTTCAGCCGCTGCCATGCAGGCAAAGTACCTTCATGTAATTCCCGTGCTGTGTACTCAGGTGGGGGTGAATGCAGAAAAGTCACACTTTCCAGAAAGGGAGGTAATTGCAGTTGTTGTAATAGCTCGGCTGGCAGAGTATCGTCTGCTGGCAGATGCTTAAGCGCAGCCTGAATCAGCCGCCGTAAAGTGGGTTGATTCAGCCCGTTCACTGTAGGATAGACAGGTGTCAGGCTTTCAGCTAATCCCTTGTCAATATCGGTACGAATTTTAGGATGTACCATTTCATCACCAAAAAATCCATGTCTGATTTCACCCAGAGCACGAATGACATTGCCTTCGGCCAGTTGCTTTTGCTGGCTAGGGTAAAAATGCAGAAAACGAAGATACAGAACATGACCGGACACATCTTTGACCTGTACTACTAACTGTTTGCGTGGACGAAATTGTATTTGCTGATGAATTACCGTTGCTTCAATCTGCACGGGTACGCCCGTCTGGGCATCAGCAATTGGGGTGATATGAGTTTCGTCTTCATAGCGTAAAGGCAAATGCAGAGCCAAATCCCAGATATTACTGATATTGAGCTTGGCCAGTTTGGCAAGAGTGCCTGCATTAACTGGAAAAGGAAAAGCAGCAGTAGACATGTTCAAACAGATAAAAGACATGATTCAACACTGCTACCATAACATGTTTAAACGCATATCGCTATTTTGTCTGGCTTTACCGCTGATTCATGGCCGATAAATGACTGATAATTATTAAACAGACTTGTTTACCACAAAAAGAACCCGTTTTGCTGATGGGTAATTTTTTATCCGCAGCAAAACGGGTGGTTTTTCAGAAGTAATTAATCTTGTCGTTCTACCTGAGTGACATCACGTACTGCACCGGTATCAGCACTGGTAGTCATCGCGGCATAGGCGCGTAAAGCAACGGAAACATGGCGCTGGCGCTCTACCGGCTTCCATGCACGGGCACCACGGCTTTCCATTTCTGTACGGCGTTGTTGTAATTCACTATCAGTGACAGCCAGATGAATCCGGCGTGCAGGAATATCAATTTCAATAATATCTCCCTCGTGTACCAGACCAATATTACCGCCTTCAGCAGCTTCTGGTGAAGCGTGGCCAATTGACAAGCCGGATGTACCACCGGAAAAACGGCCATCGGTAAGTAAAGCACAGGCCTTACCCAAGCCTTTGGATTTCAAATAACTGGTTGGATAAAGCATTTCCTGCATACCGGGCCCGCCTTTAGGGCCTTCATAACGGATAATAACCACATCACCAGCTACAATCTGATTGCCCAGAATGGCTTCAACCGCAGCATCCTGACTTTCAAAGACACGTGCCCGACCGCTAAATTTAAGAATACTGTCGTCTACACCTGCGGTTTTTACCACACAGCCGCGTTCGGCCAGATTGCCAAACAAAACTGCCAAACCGCCATCTTGTGAATAGGCGTGCTCCTTATCACGGATACAGCCATTTGTGCGATCCAGATCAAGCGATGGCCACATACAGTTTTGCGAAAAAGCTTCGGTTGAACGTACACCACCTGGTGCCGCCTGATATCGTTGTTTTGCTTCGGTATTGTCTGGATTGCTTACATCCCAGTGCGCAATTGCATCTGCCAGCGTGGGCATATGCACTGTATGCACACTGGTATCCAGCAATCCGGCACGATTGAGCTGGGACAGAATGGCCATTACACCACCAGCGCGATGTACATCTTCCATATGATATTTCTGCGTAGCTGGTGCAACTTTACACAGACAGGGAACATGCCGGCTTAACTGGTCGATATCGGCCATTTTGAAATTAACCCCAGCTTCAGTAGCAGCGGCGAGCAGGTGCAATACCGTATTGGTAGAACCGCCCATAGCGATATCAAGACTCATGGCATTATTAAACGCAGCCTTAGTAGCAATGCTGCGTGGCAGAACACTGCTATCATCCTGCTCATAATAGCGTTTTGCTAATTCAACAATACACCGGCCAGCCTCAAGAAACAGCTCTTTACGTAATGCATGGGTAGCCAGTAAAGAACCATTACCGGGCAAAGACAAGCCCAGTGCCTCAGTCAGACAGTTCATCGAATTGGCCGTAAACATGCCGGAGCAGGAGCCGCAGGTAGGGCAGGCACTACGTTCTACATTGGCTACGGTTTCATCGCTGATCTTATCGTTACCGGCTTCAATCATCGCATCAATCAAATCCAGCTTGCGTGTCTGTTGCTGACCATTAGACGTAGCGATGATTTTACCAGCCTCCATCGGGCCGCCGGATACAAATATGGTTGGAATATTCAGGCGCATCGACGCCATCAGCATTCCCGGGGTAATTTTGTCACAGTTAGATATACACACCAGCGCATCTGCACAATGGGCATTAACCATATATTCAACACTATCAGCAATCAGGTCGCGTGAAGGCAAACTGTACAGCATCCCTTCATGTCCCATAGCAATGCCATCATCTACGGCTATAGTATTAAATTCCTTAGCGATACCACCAGAACGCTCAATTTCGCGTGCTACTAGCTGACCAATATTATGTAAATGTACATGGCCGGGAACAAACTGAGTAAAAGAATTGGCAATGGCAATAATGGGTTTACCGAAATCATTATCGGCAACACCAGTTGCGCGCCATAACGCTCGCGCACCAGCCATATTGCGCCCGTGTGTAGAAGTCTGTGAACGGTATTGTGGCATGATCATTCCCTTGTAATGTTTTTTATCTGTAAATGTAAAACAACTGCCAGCATAGTACGCAGGCAGTTGATATTTGTAAACTCAGGACTAAATTTTAATTACAATGGTTTTAGCCAGATAGTCTTCTAAAGTGCGCCGATAGGTTGCGGTACGAAATAACATAAACAGGCAAATAATATAAAAAAATAAAGCTATCGGCTTAGATTTAATTAATGCAATTTCAATGTCTTGATAAAAGAACAGATTTAGCGATAGACCTACTGTAAGTAATGCAACATAAGGAATTACTGTACGGAATAAAACAGTTCCGATAAATCCGGGATTGCTACCATCTATTTTGATAACTTTTATTCCTAGCAGTTTTTTTCCAAAGGATTGACCTTTTGTACTCATCATAATGCTCTGACCAATAAAATACATTAATATCGGAACTAAAGTAGCCAGTATTAAACATATTTTTCCAGCTAGGGCACTGTGCAACATTTTGGCTATAAGTCCAAAGAAAAGAGTACCCAGAATCATACCAAGATGAAAAATCAGCACGTTAATTATAACAGCAGCAATCCGACTCCAAGGAGAGGCCAGTTCAACTTCAATTTCATAATCATCTGCTAAGCTACTGTTAGATGAGGAAGAATGAAAATCAGTCATATGTAGAGTTATCCATTAACTTAATATAAGCTGTATAAAATAAATGTTAACATAAAATGATTAATGATCACAATAAGTGTATTTGTAGTAATTTTAGTTAATTTATTATGTTCTTATACATTAATTACAATTGTGTTAGCAAGATAGTCTTGTAAAGTTCGGCGATTGGATTTTTTGAGAAATAGCATGATTAAACAAATAAGTTCAAATATATATATACGTAAATGTATAATAAAAATCACAGCTAATTGAGAAATAAATGATGGTAGTATGAAACTCCATATCGGTTGTAAGAATATAAACAATAATACTGCCCCCACAAGCATATTAAATACAATCTCACGCACTAATACCGTGCCAATAAAACCAGACTTTTGTCCATTGGTTTTGATGACTTTGATTCTCATCAATCGTTTACCAATAGATTGCCCTGTGATACTCATCTGTATAGTTTGCCAAAGCGCAAAAATAGCCACAGGTAAAATAATATATAAAAATATACTTGATAGATCATGTGTTTGCTCCGAGACAAGCAACAATTCAAAAATAGATGAGACTGGTTCTGTAGACTGATAGTCAGATAGAAACCATAACTCAAAAGGTCGTACAATATTTTGTCCTAAAGCCTCAGATTCAAAATCAAATGTTGCATTATAAATGCGCAGACCCATAAAAATAATAAAATAATATATTGCATAATTAATTAAGCAGGCTGCAATTCTCCTCCAAGGGGAAGCCAATTCGACTGCAATTGAATCACGGGATTCAGTCATAAACAGCTTAGATTGATTACTATTTGAGTCTGAATGTTGTTGTGTATTTACCATAATTGAACCTACCTCAGATTTTGTATATGTTATAGATAATGGTTAATTCTGCCACTAAATTTTGCGATAAATCTACTCATCGTACTTTTCCAGTTCTAGATGGAGACTGCCTATCTTCCATATGATGTTTCTGTGTAGCTGGTGCAATTTTATTTAGGCAGGGTACATGCCGGTTTAATTAGTCAGTATCAGCCAATTTCGAATTAATGCCTGTCTCAGCAGCAAGGGCAAGCAGGTACAATCCAGTATTGCCAGAAACAATCGTAGTGATATCCATGCCCATTGCATTATTTCAAGTCTGTCTTGGTCGCAATCCTATATAATAGAACATGACTATCACCTTATTGTTCGTAATCACTACCGTTAAGTTTAAATATGATAGAATATTAAAATATATAATCACCATCAGCATGCATGAAGTAATTTTATAACTATTGAATAAGTTTCTTATGCCATATTGACGGATAGTTCTTTGATGGAGATACCAATACTTTATATTAAGAACTATCCAAATGGATCCGGCAGGCTTGCATGTACACTAATATCTGATAAATAAAACAGTTCCAGCAAATACATCACATACTCACGCCCGCTTTACGTGCAACGGCCAGACCTTCTTCCACGCTCATATATTGTGGCGGCTGGATACAATCACGCAAAACAATTTCTCCCTGACTGAACATCACTAGTTCGTTAATAGCCAGTTGCTGCCATTGTTCGTTACAGGTAAGGGGTAGGGTAGCGATTACCGCAACACGATCGTGAGGAGTGGTTACGGCGGAGAAATCAATGGCTACATCTTCATCAGTCAGAACTGCCTTACCAAAAGGAGCTTGTCGAATAATATAAAAGAGCAGGGTACTGGCATGGGCAATCAACCAATCGCCATTGGAAAGCATATAATTAAACAGCCCATATTGGCGTAATTCAGCAGTAATTTCTGCCACCGTTTGAAATAAAACTTCGCGTGAAGGCTTGTGGCGAAAACGCTGGCGTAATTGCTCAAGCAAATAGCAGAATGCTTGTTCGGAATCGGTTGTACCTACTGGATTAAAATATTCTCCACCGGCTGGCTTAAAGCGGCGCAGATTTCCATTATGCGCAAATACCCAGTATTCTCCCCATAATTCGCGTACAAACGGATGCGTATTGACCAAATGCACCTGCCCTTGCGTAGCCTTGCGAATATGTGCAATTACATTTTCCGACTTAATTTTATACTGCTGTACGAGATCTGCTACAGGAGAGCTGGCGCAGGGCTTGTCATCTTGGAGCAAGCGTACGCCATGACCTTCAAAAAAAGCAATACCAAAACCGTCAGCATGATTATCCGTTAAGCCACCGCGTAAGCGGAAGCCTTCAAAAGAAAACACTATATCAGTGGGGGTATTGCAATCCATGCCTAACAACTGGCACATGTATTATTTCTCCATAGATAAATTAGTAAATTGATATGTGCTGTTTCATCAGGTAAAGATTATACATCCGGATTATGGTAATCGATAATTCAAGCTTATATTTGCCTATAAAAAAGCCTGTAACTGTTGTTACAGGCACCAATACAGGCTATATGGATAAAAACTTGTTTTTACAAAGCCGAAGCCGATAAATAATTATCCGCAGCAGATAAAAGCCTATCCTGAGGCGGTGCTATTGCCATGCTGCTATCGGCATAGTCTGAACCCATAGTCGCCATTGCTTGACAAAGTAATGATATATCAGCGTAATTGATACCATTATTTATCCTGTTTGTATCAGCAATAGCATCAACCATCGGGTTAATTCCGCTAGCTGTCAAACAGTTATAATAAAAATCATCATTTGCATAAGGCAGCGGGTTAAAAGCGTAATTAAGAATTTCATTGACATAATTATCTGGCGCTACGTTCTCTACAGCACTTCTGAAAAGGCCGGAGACATCATTATCAGCCCGTCTAGTAGTTGCAGAATTGAACAGGCGGCTACCGATAGCAGAGTCTGCTTCAAATTGAGGGATCTGAGGCATATCAGCTGGTTTTCGTTTTGTAATCAGGCTTAATAAAGTTTGCCCGTGCTTGCCATCTTCAGTAAATATAATATTGCCTAAAGCAGAATTTCTGCCTCGGTCGTTGAATTTATAACCGGGCAAATAAATAGCATCGCCTTTAACCCCGTTTTTAATCACTATTCCGTCTTGATAAGCAGCAAAAGTCAGTGATTTTAACTGATCAACCTTAATATAAGACAATCCATTATGGTCTTCAATAGTCGTGATGCCGTCGCCATTTTTAATCACATACATATCGTCTCCCAAACCGCCATTCAGATAGTCATTGCCTTTACCTCCATTGAGCAAATCATTACCGGCTCCGCCATATAAATTATCATCGCCCAAGCCCCCATACAGTTGATCATCGCCCTCATCGCCTTGTAAATTATCATTTCCACTACCACCACTGATAAAATCGTTACCATTTCCTCCGAAAATAACATCATTACCACTGGTTTTTGTATTGTTGCTATTTACAGGCTCTTCACTGTCACCATAAATAATGTCATTGCCATCGCCACCATAAATTACATCATCCCCGTTACTGCCAATCAGCCGGTCATTACCAATACCGCCATCAATGAAATCATTACCATAGCCACCATTAATATAATCGTCTCCTCCTTCACCATATAAAACATCATTTCCAGAAAAACTTTTTAATTCTTGCAAAACATCTCCATATATCCTGTCATTACCTTCTCCGCCATATATCACATCATCGCCAGTAAATTTAGAATTTTCGGTTGTAATTAAAATAGGATTTTGAGAACCATCCGGGCCAATGCCCCAACCAATAATATTATTGAAATCACCAATAATCAGATCGTTGCCATTTCCACCGTAAAGATGATCATGGCCACCACCACCATATATCGTATCATTGCCATCACCGCCATCAACTTCATCAGCACCATATCCGGCATCAATGGTGTCATTACCATTTCCGCCAAACAGATGATCATTGCCGTTTATTGAACAGTCAGCATCGACAAAATTTTTATTCTCATCACCCCATATCTTATCATCGCCATCGCCGCCAAAAATCCAATCGTCTCCACCGCCGCCTATTAATCTATCATTGCCGGCACCGCCATCAATATAGTCAGCACCCTGAATTTTTTTGTTATTCTCATCATCGCCGAAAATAACGTCATCACCTTCATCGCCATAAAGCTCATCATTACCATAACCACCATACAGCGTATCATTGCCGGTACCACCCCAGATATGATCATTGCATGTTAATTGCGATAAATCTCTATTCTTATCATCAGAATCACCATATATGATGTCATTGTTATCACCACCATACAGAAAATCATTGCCACCACCACCTACAATCAAGTCATCGCCGGCACCGCCATAAATGGTGTCATTGCCATGATATCGGGTATCGAGGCTTTCTCTTGCTGTGATTCCGCCATCATCGCCATACAGCTTATCATTGCCATCGCCGCCAATAATCATATCATTGCCGCCACCACCAATGATTTCATCATCACCTTCGCCACCATCAATGTGATCATCTCCATGTGCCCAGCCAGCAAGAGAGTTTAATAAACCCCGACTAACAATACCATCGCCATATAAAATATCTTTGCCCTTGCCACCGACAATATAATCATTGCCACCCATACCAAAAACGAGATCATCTCCTTCTTGCGTACTGCCCGGGGCTACCGAATCGCCTTCGATATAGTCATTCAGATTACCGCCGATAATACAGTCATTGCCGTCATCACCATATAAGAAATCACCCCCATATGACATACCGTCCGCAGCAGAGACAGGATCATCAAAACAGTCGCTAACGCCGAAAATCACTTGACTACCAGCCATAAATATCCCCCAGTTTGGGCCTGCATGAACCAGTTTATTACCATAACCAGGCATCTGCCAGCGCTCATTTGGCTTATTTCGTTTAGGTATCGTTAAATGATTATTGGCCAAAATAAAATCATTGCCGGCACCCCCTTTGATGGTATCGGAACCACCGCCGCCTACGAGCAAATCAGTGCCATCGCCACCCAGGATCAAATCATCACCGGCCATGCCATCAATAGCATCGCCGCCATCCAGCCCCCAAATCTCATCATCTTCGGCTGTGCCATAAATGACATCCTCAAAGCCGCTTTCTTGTACACCACCGATAATACTGCCGTCGGCATTGCGCTTATCCCAATCATCCTGATAATACTCTTCAGAAGACTTTGCCCCTCCCCCAGAAGCGCCGTCTGTATGAGTGATTTTCGGGTGCCAGTCGCCCAGAATTTTATTTTTTTCTTAGGTGGGCGCATATTGGGTAAATTAATGCCGAGTTTATTCCCTTTAAGCTCATTCCATCCCTCAATAATAAGCATATCTTTATTGTTTTTCATTGATTGAATGCATAAACCACCGGATTTATTCAACCACACCTGCCATTGATTATCCTCTGACTGCCATACATTCAGCTCTTTTCCTATCCACTGATAGGATGAAAAATCCTTATTGTCCAGATAGATATAGCCATTACCATCACTATCGATAATGCGATCCTGCCCATCACCGGCATTGAAATAATAATAGTCTGTTCCCTCACCGCCAGACAATAAATCATTGCCACTACCGCCAATCAGCTTATCATTGCCGGCACCACCATATAAATAGTCATCGCCAGCGCCGCCATCGATAACATCATTGCCGCGACCACCTATAATCACATCGCCTAAACTACCGCCAGAATTTATTCCATTAGCATTATCAGAAAGCATCAGCACCACATGGCCGGCTTGAGTTACCGCACCATTGGTTACCCAGCTCATGCCGGTATTCTCATCACGAAAACGAATCACATCATCTTTACCAAAACCATATCGCGCTCGGATAGATTCAACCAGCTCTTTCTGTTGCCGCAGTTGCGTGGTTAGCTGCTGATTAATATCAATCTCGGGAGCCGGAGTAGGTGCCAGCCCATGGAGTAGGGCACGTACATAATCATTGTGCTCTACTGCCTTAGCGTATTTCATCTCCTGAATAGCCCAGCAGCGGATTTTAATCCAGTCTTCACCTACATCATCCACACTTCTTTGCTGCGGCGTAAAATCCGGATTCAATACCACTACCGGATTCAACTGCAACAACGCATGTAAATACTGAGATACCTTAGCGGTTTCTCCCTTGCTGGTTAAATCCTGCAAAATACCCAGCACACTATTCGGCGTAGAATCAATATATTCCAGCTCATATTTGAATTCATACGCATCTGTTGCGCCCGCTACCGGCTTGCGGTGACCGGATTTAGGCTCAAACACAAACCCCAAGCCCTTATCCAGAAAGTTAGTCTCATTAATCGAAGCCAGTAGCGCGCTGGAACTATCGGCCAGATTTTCATTCAATACCGCAGCGATAATCCATTTAGTCATACCTGCGCCGCCCACCAGTTGCCAGTTATTGACCAGCCGCTTTTGCGTGGCCGCAGCAGTATTCTGATTGGCAAAAAACTTGCCGGTAAGCCTGTTTTCCGGCGTAGCATAATCCTTATACCAAGTATGAGTGGAGCCATAAACAAGGATATTATCGCCAGCCATTTCCTTGGCAAAAGCAGTGAACGCAGCCGCCATATCCGTATCTTTGCACCACTGCTGCGCCTGCTGCTGCTCCGCACTGGAAACCGCCACCTTTTTATAGCCAAGTACATTAGCCAGCTTCTCCACATCGGTGCCTACTACAATATTAGCAATAGGAATATTAATTGAATAAGCGGCAGCTTTGATAATATAGTCTAATGGCGCAACCTCACCGTTGGACTTATTCACGTAAATGTAGCCCTTCTGCGCATCCCGCATCACCCCATATAACATCAGGCTTACCCATGAGCCTGTCAGCCCGGTGCCCTGAGTAGCCCGCATATGCTGCCACATATTTTCCACAACCTGCTTACCGCCAATCACCTGACCATTGCTGCCGGTAGCCGAAGCATGGTTCTGAATAATCGACATCGGCGTATACAGCGTCCAGTAGCCGATATCCAGCTTATTGTCTTTAAACACTTTTACATGAAATTCTAACATTTCGTCATAGGTAATATCTTCACCGCCTTGACCGTTTGCCAGTTTGTCTTGCAGCATGGCCAGATAGCCCAGCGCCATATCGCGCCGTACACTGTCAACCCGCGCCTGGGGGAGCTTTTGCTTATGGTCTTTGGCTACCGCCTGCATAAACTGCAAAGCGCCATTGCCGGTGATGGTATCCGCCGTGGCCACCCCCAATGCCCAGTGAGCATAGTCATAGCCCTTTTGCGCCAGCGCCTGATACACTTCGCCAATGGCCGACAGCTTGCCGGATTTGATTTGCTCGCTCCAAGCTTCTATTTCTTTTTTAGTTAAGACCTGTGGTTGAGACATCTGCTTACCTCTTTCATCAGTTGTTAACAATATAGACATAAATAGCAGGAATGTTTACACCTTCCCTGCCTGCTTCTTAATTAATGCGCCTTTATCCGTAACCACCCAGCTATCCAGTATGCCGGCTATATTTTTTTGGGTTTGCTGCCAGAGTTTCAAATACTGGCGGTTATAAGTTATGCTTATCAATATGGGTAAATTATCAAGATAAAATCGATGGTTGCATTGCTGAACATCGCCAACAAAATCACACAGGATATAGGTTTTAATCTCACCTTGCGCATTTTTGGACATCAAAATATCCGGCCCGGCGATATTATCCTGCCACGGCTGATTGGTGCTGGGATCAATCCCATTATTGGCTTTAAAAAAAGTTAAGCCATGTACTTTTTGTGGTTGTTCAAAATATTCAAAGTGCCAGACTTCTTTTTTAGCTTCCTGAGTGTCAGTAAACGCTTTATTAAAATTAAGTGGCTGGTGTGGATCAACAATATTGTAAACAATGGTATAGCCCCACGGAAACGGCTTGCCTACAGGAATCAGGGTTTCATTGTCACGCAGATAATCCTCTTCTGTTTGCTCTCTTCTGGTTTTAACCGCGCCATCTGTTAGCCGGTACTGAAAAGCAAAGCCTTCAATAGGCAATTGGTAAGTAATCGGCGGGCGCTGATACTTTTGCGCTTGTTTGCTGGAATCAAAATCGCCCGGGTCGCCGATATAGCGTACCCAGGTAAACACCACCCCGCCGGGGATGCTTACCGGCTTGCCGCCCAGATTACCAATAGAATCATAGCGGCCAAATCTGTCCTGATGACGTGCCAGCACCGGCTGCTGCGCCGCTTTCTCGCTGTTCTGCCTAGCATCATCACAACCGGCCAGCAGTAGCAGGCAGCTTAAACAGATAAGCTTAAAACACGGTTTAAATATGCTCTTCATACTGATTTATCCTCTATAGCTAATATAGAAATTATCACAGTTTTATCCTAAAAGAAATAATTAGTTATACAAAATTTAATCTATGTAATGAAATAATAAACTAAAAGCAACAATCATTTTTTACGATTAATGCACAGTAGTGGGGATAAGTAGAATCTAATGGCGAAAAAGCATAGTTTGATAAAAATAAATGGCAAGATTTTCTGCCCGTGATGGCTGCCAGTTTTTTTATTAAAAGCGGTAATTTAGACATCTGCTTACCTATTTCATCAGTTGTTAACAATATAGACTTAAATAGCAGGAATGTTTACACCTTCCCTGCCTGCTTCTTAATTAATGCGCCTTTATCCGTAACCACCCAGCTATCCAGTATGCCGGCTATATTTTTTTGGGTTTGCTGCCAGAGTTTCAAATACTGGCGGTTATAAGTTATGCTTATCAATATGGGTAAATTATCAAGATAAAATCGATGGTTGCATTGCTGAACATCGCCAACAAAATCACACAGGATATAGGTTTTAATCTCACCTTGCGCATTTTTGGACATCAAAATATCCGGCCCGGCGATATTATCCTGCCACGGCTGATTGGTGCTGGGATCAATCCCATTATTGGCTTTAAAAAAAGTTAAGCCATGTACTTTTTGTGGTTGTTCAAAATATTCAAAGTGCCAGACTTCTTTTTTAGCTTCCTGAGTGTCAGTAAACGCTTTATTAAAATTAAGTGGCTGGTGTGGATCAACAATATTGTAAACAATGGTATAGCCCCACGGAAACGGCTTGCCTACAGGAATCAGGGTTTCATTGTCACGCAGATAATCCTCTTCTGTTTGCTCTCTTCTGGTTTTAACCGCGCCATCTGTTAGCCGGTACTGAAAAGCAAAGCCTTCAATAGGCAATTGGTAAGTAATCGGCGGGCGCTGATACTTTTGCGCTTGTTTGCTGGAATCAAAATCGCCCGGGTCGCCGATATAGCGTACCCAGGTAAACACCACCCCGCCGGGGATGCTTACCGGCTTGCCGCCCAGATTACCAATAGAATCATAGCGGCCAAATCTGTCCTGATGACGTGCCAGCACCGGCTGCTGCGCCGCTTTCTCGCTGTTCTGCCTAGCATCATCACAACCGGCCAGCAGTAGCAGGCAGCTTAAACAGATAAGCTTAAAACACGGTTTAAATATGCTCTTCATACTGATTTATCCTCTATAGCTAATATAGAAATTATCACAGTTTTATCCTAAAAGAAATAATTAGTTATACAAAATTTAATCTATGTAATGAAATAATAAACTAAAAGCAACAATCATTTTTTACGATTAATGCACAGTAGTGGGGATAAGTAGAATCTAATGGCGAAAAAGCATAGTTTGATAAAAATAAATGGCAAGATTTTCTGCCCGTGATGACTGCCAGTTTTTTTATTAAAAGCGCTAGTTTAGACATCTGTATAGACTTAAATAGCAGGAATGTTTACACCTTCCCTGCCTGCTTCTTAATTAATGCGCCTTTATCCGTAACCACCCAGCTATCCAGTATGCCGGCTATATTTTTTTGGGTTTGCTGCCAGAGTTTCAAATACTGGCGGTTATAAGTTATGCTTATCAATATGGGTAAATTATCAAGATAAAATCGATGGTTGCATTGCTGAACATCGCCAACAAAATCACACAGGATATAGGTTTTAATCTCACCTTGCGCATTTTTGGACATCAAAATATCCGGCCCGGCGATATTATCCTGCCACGGCTGATTGGTGCTGGGATCAATCCCATTATTGGCTTTAAAAAAAGTTAAGCCATGTACTTTTTGTGGTTGTTCAAAATATTCAAAGTGCCAGACTTCTTTTTTAGCTTCCTGAGTGTCAGTAAACGCTTTATTAAAATTAAGTGGCTGGTGTGGATCAACAATATTGTAAACAATGGTATAGCCCCACGGAAACGGCTTGCCTACAGGAATCAGGGTTTCATTGTCACGCAGATAATCCTCTTCTGTTTGCTCTCTTCTGGTTTTAACCGCGCCATCTGTTAGCCGGTACTGAAAAGCAAAGCCTTCAATAGGCAATTGGTAAGTAATCGGCGGGCGCTGATACTTTTGCGCTTGTTTGCTGGAATCAAAATCGCCCGGGTCGCCGATATAGCGTACCCAGGTAAACACCACCCCGCCGGGGATGCTTACCGGCTTGCCGCCCAGATTACCAATAGAATCATAGCGGCCAAATCTGTCCTGATGACGTGCCAGCACCGGCTGCTGCGCCGCTTTCTCGCTGTTCTGCCTAGCATCATCACAACCGGCCAGCAGTAGCAGGCAGCTTAAACAGATAAGCTTAAAACACGGTTTAAATATGCTCTTCATACTAATGTATCCTTAGTTAGAGTCATAAATAGCAGGAATGTTTACACCTTCCCTGCCTGCTTCTTAATTAATGCGCCTTTATCCGTAACCACCCAGCTATCCAGTATGCCGGCTATATTTTTTTGGGTTTGCTGCCAGAGTTTCAAATACTGGCGGTTATAAGTTATGCTTATCAATATGGGTAAATTATCAAGATAAAATCGATGGTTGCATTGCTGAACATCGCCAACAAAATCACACAGGATATAGGTTTTAATCTCACCTTGCGCATTTTTGGACATCAAAATATCCGGCCCGGCGATATTATCCTGCCACGGCTGATTGGTGCTGGGATCAATCCCATTATTGGCTTTAAAAAAAGTTAAGCCATGTACTTTTTGTGGTTGTTCAAAATATTCAAAGTGCCAGACTTCTTTTTTAGCTTCCTGAGTGTCAGTAAACGCTTTATTAAAATTAAGTGGCTGGTGTGGATCAACAATATTGTAAACAATGGTATAGCCCCACGGAAACGGCTTGCCTACAGGAATCAGGGTTTCATTGTCACGCAGATAATCCTCTTCTGTTTGCTCTCTTCTGGTTTTAACCGCGCCATCTGTTAGCCGGTACTGAAAAGCAAAGCCTTCAATAGGCAATTGGTAAGTAATCGGCGGGCGCTGATACTTTTGCGCTTGTTTGCTGGAATCAAAATCGCCCGGGTCGCCGATATAGCGTACCCAGGTAAACACCACCCCGCCGGGGATGCTTACCGGCTTGCCGCCCAGATTACCAATAGAATCATAGCGGCCAAATCTGTCCTGATGACGTGCCAGCACCGGCTGCTGCGCCGCTTTCTCGCTGTTCTGCCTAGCATCATCACAACCGGCCAGCAGTAGCAGGCAGCTTAAACAGATAAGCTTAAAACACGGTTTAAATATGCTCTTCATACTGATTTATCCTCTATAGCTAATATAGAAATTATCACAGTTTTATCCTAAAAGAAATAATTAGTTATACAAAATTTAATCTATGTAATGAAATAATAAACTAAAAGCAACAATCATTTTTTACGATTAATGCACAGTAGTGGGGATAAGTAGAATTTAATGGCAGAAAGTATGGTGGTATTTGTTTGGGATGAAAAATGGTAGAACCGATATTTTTATTTTGTTATTAAATGGTTGATGTCGGATAAATGAATTTTTTTGATTAAAATGTCATTAATAGGCAAATACTATGCATCTTTGCTGTTTTTAAATAGGCTTGCAACTTTTAGTTACCTACATATGGCTTATTTCGTTTCAGCATAATTTTCTTTATATTCATCAAAATTGTAACTGTTTATATATGTTATAGTTATTTGCAAATGACTTAACTTTGAATGATTTCTGTATTGACACAATTTTGATATGCAAATAGTTACCTAATTACTTAAAAATCTGTATATAGGCAGTAAGCATAAGATATTGCAGGAATTTGGTGGAAATTATTGACTTTATGAAAAAACATTATGGTTTAAATTTAATGTATTGTATATAAATAATTAAGTTGCTTGGAATAATTATATATTTTTTATATACCTTATGTTCGATATGGCTGTATTTATTTTCTTTGCTCAGAATTTTTAAATTGTTCACTGGATGATGGATTTATCAGTAACATCTATAAATAATTTGAATTTCCTTTACATATGTTTTATGTTATATATAGCAATATAAATATAAAAGATGAGGTGTGAGAGAATGGAATTACAAAAATTTTTAAATAATTATGTGGATAAGGCTTTTGAAGATAGTGGTTTGTCTTCATACCCAGCTCTGTTACGTCCTGCATCAAAACCTGAATTTGGCCATTATCAGATTAATGGGGCTATGGGAGCAGCAAAATCCTTGAAATTAAATCCTAGAGAGATTGCTGAGAAAGTTGTAAACAATTTATCTTGTTTGAAAGATGAAGGAATTGTTGATAGCATCGAAATATTGGGTTCGGGCTTTATTAATATTTTTTTATCAGGCAGCTTTCTTAGTCAGAGGGCATTCGAATGTTTGTTTGATGAAAGGCTAGGCGTAAAAAAACAACCAAAACAAATCATACCGATTGACTACCCATCTGCTAATTTGGCTAAAGAGATGCATGTCGGCCATTTGCGTGCCAGTATTATTGGTGATGCTTTAAATAGAGTATTAAGATTTTTAGGGCATGATGCTTTCAGTCAGGATCATGTTGGTGACTGGGGCACGCAATTTGGAATGCTTATTACTTATATGGTTGAGACGGAAAAGGTTGGGCAGAGTGATGTTGCATTGGCAGATTTAGAAGCGTTTTATCGGAATGCAAAAAAGAGATTTGAAGAATCAGAAGAATTTGCACAAACAGCGAGAAGTTATGTTGTGCAATTACAAGGTGGAGATGAAAAGGTTCTGGCTTTATGGCGTCGCTTTGTACAAGTATCTCAAAAGCATTGTCAGGAAGTCTATAAAAAGCTTGGATTGCTGGTTAATGAAAGTAATTTGAAAGGTGAATCTTCATATAATGACGATTTACAGCCAACTGTAGATGAGCTTGTTCAAAAAGGTATAGCGGTAAATAGTGATGGTGCGAAAGTTGTATTTTTAGATGAGATTAAAGATAAAGACGGTAATCCAACTGCATTTATTATTCAAAAGCGTGATGGTGGTTTTCTGTATTCAACTACTGATCTGGCATGTATCCGCTACCGTGTTAGGCATTTGAAAGCAGACCGGATTATTTATGTTGTTGATGTCCGCCAAAGTTTACATTTCAAAGAGTTATTTGCCACAGTTCGTAAAGCGGGATTCGCGACTGAAAAGACTCAGTTAGAGCATATTGCCTTTGGTACTATGATGGGAAAAGATGGCAAACCATTTAAAACCCGTGATGGCAATACGATTAAGTTAATTGATCTGTTAAATGAGGCTGTTGAAAGAGCGTCAGAGCTGGTACGTCAGAAAAATCCGGCGCTATCGAATGAGGAAGTTACTAAGATATCAACTGCTGTAGGGATATCGTCGATAAAATATGCAGATCTATCTAAAAACAGAACGAGCGATTATATTTTCAATTGGGAAGGTATGCTGTCATTTGAAGGGAATACTGCACCTTATTTACAGTATGCTTATACTCGAATTCAAAGTTTGCTTAATAAAAGCGGGCAATCAATTGAACCCAATGCTGATCATGTTATTCTGGCAACAGAGCAGGATGAAAGAAATCTGTTATGTTTATTGTTGCAGTTTGAGGATGTAATTATTACTGTGGCTAAGGATTGTATGCCTCATTATCTTGCAAGCTATCTGTTTCAATTGGCCTCTTCATTCTCTAAGTTTTATGAGAAATATCCGATTTTGAAAGAAAAGGATGAAATCAGAAATAGTCGTTTACAAATAGCCAGATTAACAGGAAGAACTTTAAAGCAGGGGATGGATCTTTTAGGGCTGGATGTATTAGACAAAATGTAGATAATAAAAAAGCCTGTAAATTCAGGCTTTTTTATTTAAATGTCTATTTCTGTTGTCCATTTAACAACTTGTAATGGTATTTCTGTTTTAATATTACACACGCCTGGTAACAATGCTAAGGTATTAACCTGAAAATTTCTATACTCTTCTAAATCGGTACACAATACCCGTAATAAAAAATCATTTTCTCCTGCCATAACATAACATTCTTGAATTTGTGACAATAATTTTACTTCATAAATAAATCTTTCAATGGCAGCAGAGCTGGTGTTGGCAATATCTATTTTTATTCTGACATATACTATTAGTTGTTTATTAATGGTTTTTTTATCAAGCAATGCTACGTATTGTTTTATAAATCCGGCGTCTTCCAATATTTTAATGCGACGCAGGCACGGGGATGGAGATAATCCTACTTTTTTGGCAAGTTCATTATTCTGAATGTTACCTTCTCGTTGAAGTATTCGGAGTATTCTTTTATCTATGTTATCCAGTTTCATAATAAATACCTCATTGTTCGTACAGCAATTACATTGAAAATCGTGCATTTTGTATCAATAATTTTTATTTTATCGGTATCATATTGCTTCATTCCTTATGAGGATGTTTGGAGTTATATGCTGCTAATTTCTCTTTGATATGCTCCTTGTGTTTTTGAGATTAACAAAAAATATAAATCTGGTATTTCTGAGCTGTTTTGTTGGTTAAACCGGCAAATATTTCAGGCTGGGTTGCTTTGGTGATTTTAATCTCAGGACAATGACTGTTTTATCATTTATAAGAAGTATAAACCCTCTTTTTTGCAGCGAAAGCCTTTGGCAGGTATCTCAGCCCCTGCTTTTTTAATATTGATACAGTTTGATGCTCAGCTAGTTTTTTCATACTTCACCAATTCCTTTTGGTTCAATGATAGAGAATTTTAAACATTTTTGCAGTACTTTTTAAGGAGTATTTACAATTAAAATCTGATTCTATCAATCTAAGATTATTTGATACAAAATTCTAAAATACAGTACATATAAATAATTAAAAAAATTTAATTTCAATGAAAAAAAGCCATAATAGCTTCGAATTCAGTAGATTCATGTTAAATAATGTGTTGAGGAGTTTTGATAATGTCAGGAAATTTCGGTGTTAATTCAGAATGCGGTAAATTGCGCAGTGTTATGGTATGTCGCCCTAATTTAGCTCATAACAGATTGACTCCATCTAATTGTCACGAGCTTTTGTTTGATGATGTTATCTGGGTTGAAAAGGCTCAGCGTGATCATGATAATTTTGTAAAAATAATGAAAGATCGCGGTATCCATGTTATTGATGCAAATGTTGCGTTAAGTGAAGTATTACAAAATAAAGAACATAGAAATTGGATTCTTGATCGTCTTTTCGTTCCTCAAAACATTGGGGTTCATATGCTAAGTGATGTACGTGCTTGGTTAAATGAGCTTCCGGCTGAGAATCTGTCTGCATATTTATTCGGTGGTATTACTAAATCAGATTTACCTTTCAAAACAAGTTGTGATCTGATGTTCAATTATATGAGTGAAGATGATTTTTTAACTTCTCCAGCTCCAAATGCTCTTTTCCAGCGTGACCCAAGCTGCTGGATTTATGGTGGTGTGAGTTTAAATCCGATGTATTGGCCTGCACGCCGCCCTGAAACGCTAATCATGCGAGCAATCTATAAATTTAATCCTTATTTTGCAGGAAAAGCCAAAATCTGGTGGGGCGACACAGATGAAAATCTGGGAACGTTATCTGTAGAGGGTGGCGATGTAATGCCAATTGGAAACGGGATTGTGCTGGTTGGTATGGGCGAACGTACAAACCCGCAAATGGTATCTCAACTGGCAAAAAGTGTTTGCGGTAAAGAGAATGGGGCAACAAGGGTAATTGCCTGTCAAATGCCCAAATCGCGTGCTGCTATGCATCTGGATACTGTGTTTTCAATGTTAGATTATGATTTGTTTTCAGTTTTCCCGGAAGTTGTCGATCAGATTAAGTGTTACAGCTTATATAGAAGTGGTGCAGAAGATGAAATCGCTATTGAGGAACATAAAGGACAACATTTTGTTGATGTTGTTGCTGAAGCAATGGGCAAGGTAACGGGTTCACAAGTTACGCGTATCCAAACTGGCGGCGATAATTTTCAGGCGCAAAGAGAGCAATGGGATGATGCCAATAATGTGATTATGCTGGACAGACGGGTTTGTATTGCTTATGACCGTGATACTTATACGAATAAGATTATGCGTGATCACGGTGTAGAAGTATTGGAAGTGGATGCAGGTGAATTAGGACGTGGGCGTGGTGGCGGTCATTGTATGACTTGTCCGATTATCCGTGATTCAATCATTTAAATTTAAATAAAGGAAATTCATTATGGCTTTTAATTTGAAAAATCGTAACTTACTGAGTTTAGTTCATCATACTGAACGTGAAATTAATTATTTGATTGATTTGGCTCGCGATCTTAAAAGGGCTAAATATGCTGGTACTGAAAAACAGTTACTGAAAGGTAAGAATATTGCTTTAATTTTTGAAAAGACTTCAACTAGAACGCGTTGTGCATTTGAGGTTGCTGCTCATGATCAAGGTGCAAATGTAACTTATATTGGTGCTAGCGGATCACAGATCGGGCATAAAGAAAGTATGAAAGATACTGCCCGTGTATTAGGACGGATGTATGATGGGATTGAATATCGCGGTTATAAGCAATCTATTGTTCAGGAGCTTGCTGATTATGCTGGTGTTCCTGTATGGAATGGTTTAACCGATGAATTCCACCCAACACAAATGCTTGCTGATGTGTTAACTATGCTGGAGTATTCTAACGGTAAACCTTTAAATGAAATTAAGTATGCATATGTTGGTGATGCACGTAATAATATGGGTAATTCATTATTATTAATTGGTGCAAAATTAGGAATGGATGTACGTATTTCTGGCCCTAAATCATTATTGCCTGAGCCTGAATTGGTGGCAATGTGTGAGAAATTTGCCAAAGAAAGTGGTGCACGCATTACTGTTACTGATGATGTGAAGAAAGCTGTAAAAGATGTAGATTTTATTCATACTGATGTTTGGGTTTCTATGGGTGAGCCTATTGAATCTTGGGGTGAACGTATTGATGCATTAACGCCATATCAGGTAAATAAAGAATTGATTGCGGCAACAGGCAATCCACGAGTTAAGTTTATGCATTGTTTGCCAGCTTTTCATAACTCTGAAACCAAAGTGGGCAAGGAAGTTGCAGAACAATATCCACAATTTAAAAATGGGATTGAAGTTACTGAGGATGTATTTGAGTCTCCTATCAATATTGCATTCGAACAGGCTGAAAACAGGATGCATACCATTAAAGCAGTTATTGTATCCAGCTTAGTTTAAGATAAAAACGATTGGAATTAATATGAGAATTGTTATTGCTTTGGGTGGTAATGCATTATTGCGAAGAGGAGAGCCGTTAACGGCTGAGAATCAACGCCAGAATACTAAGATTGCATGTCAGCAAATTGCTAAAGTTTATCCCGGGAATGAATTGGTTATTGCGCATGGTAATGGCCCGCAAGTTGGTTTAATTGCATTACAATCTTTGTCATATACTGATGTTCCTTCATACCCATTAGATGTTTTAGGAGCTGAATCTATTGGGATGATTGGTTATATGATAATGCAAGAGTTGGGTAATCTTCTTCCTCTGGAGACGCCATTAGCTACATTATTATCTCAGGTGGAAGTTGATAAAAATGATCCTGCATTCTTGAATCCAACTAAACCTATCGGTCCTGTTTACACAAAAGAAGAAGCAGAAAAGCTTGCGAAAGAAAAAAATTGGAGCATTGCTCCTGATAATGATAAGTACAGGCGTGTGGTTCCCAGTCCGATTCCTAAACGTATTTTTGAAATTAGACCTGTAAAATGGTTGTTGGAAAAAGGTACGGTGGTTATTTGTGCTGGTGGTGGTGGTATACCGACATTCTATGATGATGATGGTACTTTAAAAGGTGTAGAAGCAGTAATAGATAAGGATCTTTGCTCTGCTGTTTTGGCAAAACAGGTTGCGGCTGATATTTTTATCATTGCAACGGATGTATCAGCTGCTTTTGTTAATTGGGGAAAACCCAATCAACAGGCCATTAAAGAGGCTCATCCGGATACGCTAGAAAAAATGGGCTTTGCTGCTGGTTCTATGGGGCCAAAAGTACAGGCAGCCATTAATTTTGCTAGGGAAAATCCGGGAAAATCAGCGGTAATTGGTTCTTTGGCTGATATTGATGATATTGTTAAAGGTATAGCTGGTACGAAAATTAATACATCTTTTTCTACTGAGTTAACATACTATTAACTAAAGCAAACAAGGTATCGTATATGATAAATGCGATACCTTTTTTTTAAGGATTCTTTATTATGCAATCTGAAAAAAATACGCAACCAAAAGAAAAGAAAAAATCCTTATCAGCATTTAGTATTTTATTTATTATTTTGGCTTTGCTATGGATTATTTCTAAATTGCTATCCGGTCATTCATTTACGCCGGTCACGCTCCCTGAAAATTCAGAAGTAGTCTCTACAGTTATTTCTCCATCACTGAGTAATCTTGTGATGGCACCATTCAAATCCTTTCAAAATTCAATCAATATAGCAGTATTTATTCTTGTCTTAGGCGGGTTTATCAATGTAGCGATGAAGACAAATTCCTTGGAAGCAGGTATTTCTGCATTGGTTCAGAAGTTAAAAGGAAAAGAATTGGTGCTTATTCCGCTGCTGATGTTTTTGTTTTCTATTGGCGGTACTGTATACGGGATGGCGGAAGAAACTATTGCATTCTATGTTCTTATTACTGCAACTTTGGTGGCCGCTGGTTTTGACACTCTGATAGCTGTGGGGGTTATTCTCTTAGGAGCAGGAGCGGGTGTATTGGGATCAACCGTTAATCCTTTCGCTACTGGTGTGGCCGGTGATGCGCTTAAGGGCGTTGGCTATAATCCTAATCAGGGAACCATTATTACGGTAGGAACAGTTCTTTGGCTCTCAACGCTTGCTTTTTGTATTTGGTATGTGATGAGATATGCCAAAAAAATTAGAAAAGACAAAACGCTTACATTATTGTCGCAACAAGAACAAACTGAAATGAATTTGTATTTCAATAAAGAGAATACAGAACATCTTAGTTTTGGACGACGTGAAAAAAATATTCTGATCCTGTTTGCATTCACTTTCATTGTTATGATAATTTCATTGATACCATGGGGTGAATTCAATATAACTGTTTTTAATGGCTGGACGTCATTTTTAACTGGTAGTAATTTCGGCGATTGGACTTTTGGTGATTTAGCAATGTGGTTTTTACTGATGTCAGTAGTCATTGGTGTGGTGGCGAGGATGTCAGAAAAAGATATTATTGATAATTTTATTGCGGGTGCGTGCGATATTTTATCAGTAGTTTTGATTATTGTTGTTGCCCGTTCTATTTCGGTATTAATGGGGGAAACGCATTTAGATCTATTTATTTTAGATAAGGCACAAAGTCTGTTAACTGGATTGTCGCCAGTTATCTTTGTTCCTGTAGCCTACTTGATTTATTTAGGTCTGTCTTTCTTAATTCCTTCAACATCTGCTCTTGCCTTTGTTTCTATACCAATTTTAGGACCGCTAACTGCTAAGTTAGGTATGGATCCTAATATTATGATTATGATTTTTGTGGCTGGTAGTGGTTTAGTGAATTTGATTACGCCAACATCTGGCGTTGTCATGGGTGGCTTGCAGCTATCTAAAGTAAATTACAGTACTTGGTTAAAATTTATGGGGCGTCCAATCGCTGTTATATTAATTATGAATATAGTTATTTTAACGGTATCGATGATGGTGCTGACAAGCTGATTGTCAAATTTATACTGGCTATTTTTCTTTATCCCCCCACTAATCTTTGGCAGGTTACAGGGGGGTACTTACGATAGACTGGGAAGCAGATTTTGAGAAGTAGTTTTTTTTCGCAGGATAAATTCAAACTGAGAATTTGACGGTATGTTTTTATTTAGAGTAATATAATAAATTAGTTGCACCCGTAGCTCAGTTGGATAGAGTATCTGGCTACGAACCAGAGGGTCGGGCGTTCGAATCGCTCCGGGTGCACCATCTGGCAAATTATTCTTATTAGCTATATAAATGGAGCTTTAGAATTTTGAGTTTGGTATGAGTTTATATCAAGCTTTTGTCATTAAATTCTATATGAGAGCTCATTATATAATTTTCTAAATTAATCATCAGCTACTACTTCAGGCATAAGCCAGTTTTAAACAGCTGGTTTTGTTTTCGTGCTGTATTTTATGCAATCAGGTGGTTACTATGCATTAAAATATTTCAGCCAGAAGTAGGATATATTTTATTATAAAATCCAAAATAAATAAGTTGAATGTGGTCAATGGATTCGATGAGTGACTGCGGCCGAAATCAATGTTGCTTTAAAACGTTCAATATAATTGAGGACTTCAATTGTGAGGTGTTTAATACTGATACTGTGGTAATCAGCAGGCAGGATTACCTGAACTAGTCGAATTATGCTTGTCCGTTAAAAATATGTGTAGATGGTGGAGTGAAATATACGAAAAAATGTCCTTTAACTGGTTGTAATCATAAGGTATAACTCTAGATTATATTCAATCAGACAATTTATATGTAAATGGTTATGGTGAACGGTTTAATTGTACTTAGTGTATAAAAGTATTAGATTTATACCTTTGGGTGGGTGAACCAGAGTAAGTAAGGGTGTTAACTGGAGAATGGCTGACGGTTTATAACCAAGAAATACTTCATGAGATGCTAAATGATATGACATCTGATGAATATAAAACACTAGAACCGCTGCGTAATTTAGTATGTGAATTGTGAGCTGAGATGCTGGTATTTACAGAGGTTTTCTGATTCTGGTGTGGTGATAAGATGACTTGATTTTTTCACTAGGAGTGACCATATAGGTTGATTATTTTGCCGAGATAGTAATGATGACAGAAAGTAAGATGGCTAAGGCAGATCAGTTGACGCGTTTTATGTTTGATGATTGCCCGGTGCGTGGCCTGCATGTAAATTTGCAGCAGGTCTGGCAGCATGTAGCTAAGAATAAGGCTTATCCGAAAGCGATCCATCGGGCATTAGGGGAGCTGACTGTTGCTGCGGTATTACTGGCCAGTAATCTGAAGTTTGATGGGAATCTGATTGTGCAGGTACAAGGTAAGGGTGTGCTGAAAATGTTGGTAGCGGAGGCTACATCAGCAGCTACCTGCCGGGCAACTGCGCGCTGGGATGAGTCTGCGGTAATTGATGAAAATATGCAGTTGGCGGATTTGCTCGGTGAAGGCGGCATGTTTGTGCTGACATTACAACCGGCGCAAGGTGAGTCATGGCAGGGGGTAGTGGAACTGGCCGGTGACAGTATTGCACAGATGCTGATGAATTATATGGCGCGTTCGGAACAGTTGGCGACTTATATTACGCTGGCGGCAGATGATGATCATGCTAGTGGGTTGTTGCTGCAAAGACTGCCAGAACGGGATATTGAGGAAGATAGCTGGACGGAATTATCTGCTCTGGCTGGTACGCTTACTGAGGATGAGTTGTTGCAGTTGGATGCTGGGACTTTATTGTACCGGCTGTTCCATGAACATGAGGTAAGGTTGTTTGCGCCGCAGGATGTGGAATTTGCCTGTACCTGTTCCCGTGCCAAGGTGGGTGATATGCTGCTGTTGCTTGGTGGACAGGAGGTAGGTGAAGCGGTAGTGGAGCAGGGCAGTATTGAGGTGAATTGCGATTTCTGTTATGCGCGCTATGTGTTTGATGAGGCGGATGTGAATGCTCTGTTTGGCAGTGATGTGGTGGCAACGGCACAGCAGGAGCTGGCGGCGCGGCAGTTGAATCATTAGTACTGAGCTTGCAAGAAAGCAGCCAGCGGTATTCGCGGGCTGCTTTTTTTGCAGGCTGATTATGGTAATTCTGTTGTTTTAATGCTGCATTAATATTTCTATTTCTGTGGTGGTTTTAGGCACGGAGGCGGTAAGAACTTCGTTGCCAGTTTCGGTAACCAGTACGTTATCTTCGATGCGGATGCCGATGTTATGGAATGCTGCTGGTATGTCATCAGCAGCGCTGATATACAAGCCGGGTTCGACTGTGGTTACCATGCCGGGCTGTAACAGGATTGGCTGTTCATTTTCATTAAAGCGACCGCCCACATCATGGACATCCAGACCGAGCCAGTGGCCGAGGCCATGCATGTAAAAGCGTCGGTAGGCTTTAGTTTCGATATTTTGTTCAAGGCTACCGTGCAGTATACGCAAATCTATGAGACCTTGGGTCAGCATGTTGATGGCTGTGGCACTGATGGTTTGCCAGTTGGCTTGTTTGATGGTAGCGGCAATACAGGCCTGATTAACGTCCAGTACGATGTCGTAAACATCTTTTTGCGCGCTGTTGAAGCGGCCGCTGACGGGGAAGGTACGGCTGATGTCACCTGCATACATCTGGTATTCGGCACCGGCATCTATCATGAGTAGTTCGTTGTGCTGAAGCTGGCAGTTATTGCTGACGTAATGCAGACAGCAGGCATTTTTGCCGCCGGCGACGATGCTGTTGTAGGCAGGGTAACGCGCTCCGCGCTGCATGAATTCGTGCAGGATTTCGGCCTCTATCTGATATTCATATTGTCCCGGGCGGGTGGTCTGCATGGCGCGGATATGCGCCTGTGCGCTGATTTCGGCGGCCGTGCGCATTAATGCCTGTTCATGCTGGTCTTTAATGAGGCGCATTGGATCGAGTATGGTGGCAAGATTGACCATGCTGTCTGGTGCGAGGGTGCTGCCATTGGCACTGCGATAGTTGGCGATGCGAGCCACTTCGTACCATAATTCGATTAGTTTCGGGTCGTTCTCAGGATACAGTCCCCACAAGGCAAATAGGCGACGATGTCCTGAGAGGGCCTTTCTGAGGTAAGTTGGCCATTGGCTGATGTCGTCGCTGGCATCAAAGGCAAATGTTTCTCGTGCTGCTGTATGACCATAGCGAAAACCATTCCAGATTTCGTGTTTGGGATCTTTATTGCGGCACAGTAGGGTGGCGCTGTGTTCTCGGCCATTTAGTATGAGGGCTGCGCCAGTTTCGGGAAAGCCGGTTAGGTAATGGAAATAGCTGTCTTGCCGGAAAGGGTATTCTGTGTCGTTGCTGCGACGTTGCTCGGGAGCGGCAAAAAGAATGGCAATGCCATCTTCGCCGATTTGTTCCAGTACTTTCTGACGGCGTTGCTGATAAATGGTAATGTCGATAGGCATTGTTAGTATTTCTCCTTACTGCTGTTGCGACGAGCAGTTTGTATGTGTTGAGCCAGCCACAGTGCCAGTGCTGCACCGATGAGGTCGGCAATGGCATCTATTATATCGCCCTGGCGGGTGGTGAACAGTGCCTGAATGGTTTCGCTGGCTGCTGCCCAGCTGATTGCGGTGATGATAAGCAGGCGTTGAGGTATGGTGATGTTGGCACTGAAGCAGGCTTTGGCCAGTAACCAGAACTGACCGAAAAACAGGCCAAGGTGGCAGATTTTGTCGAATTGTGGAATGGGTACTGGATTGCCGCTGGCTTTGAAAAACAGAAAATAGATGCTGGCGATAAACCAGCAGATGGCCAGTAATACCCATTTGTTGAGGTAGGCGGTTTTCATAGGGAGTTGGTTTCGTTCAGCCATTGCTGGCATAGGGAAGCCAGACGGTTAAATTTGCTGCCACGCTGTTGGAAGAGTTGCTGCCATTGCTGCACTGTCTGTGTATCCGGTGCTTGATCAAGGCTGCATTCGTTTAACCAGAAATCAAGAATTTCGGCACACTCACCGGCTGAAGCTGTTTGGAAAAGTTGGGTTGTGGCTTGCATGAATCTGTTGGTATTAATGGTTTTAGGGCGGTGAAGAATAAAAAACGGACTGGATTACAGTCCGTTTTGTTTTATTCAGTTTCCAGTACGGCGGTGGTGTATACGTTCTGGACGTCATCCAGATCTTCAAGTGCATCCAGAAGTCGCTGCATTTTTTCTGCTTCGGCTCCGGCCAGTACGGTTTCGTTGACTGGGCGCATGGTTACTTCGCCATCTGCGGCATGAAAGCCAGCAGCTTCGAGTGCTTCTTTGATGCTGCTGTACTGATAGGGCTCGGTGATGACTTCTTTGGAACCGTCTTCCTGTATGATGATGTCTTCTGCGCCTGCTTCCAGTGCGGCTTCCATTAGGCTGTCTTCATCGACATCCGGGCTGAAAAGCAGATAGCCCTGATGGGTAAACTGGAATGCCACGGAACCGTCGGTGCCCAGATTACCGCCATGTTTGGTAAATGCATGGCGTACGTCGGCTACGGTGCGGGTTTTGTTATCGGTGAGGCAGTCTACCATGACTGCTGCGCCACCGATGCCGTAGCCTTCGTAACGCAATTCTACGTATTCAACACCCTCGAGGTTACCGGTGCCTTTGTCTATTGCACGCTGGATATTGTCTTTGGGCATGTTGGCATCGGTGGCTTTATCCATTGCCAGACGCAGACGCGGGTTGGCACTTGGGTCGCCGCCACCCAGTCTGGCGGCAATGGTAATTTCTTTAATCAGGCGGGTGAATATTTTGCCGCGTTTGGCATCCTGACGTCCTTTACGATGCTGGATATTGGCCCACTTGCTGTGTCCTGCCATTTTGAAATCCTTGTTTTTGCGATAGTTTTATGCGTTAAAACAAAGCCAAAGCTTGAGGCTTTGGCAGGTTTGAACGCCATCAAATAATTGAAATATGGTGTTAATTTTACCATATTGCGTTTTTATTGAGTAGGCTGCTATCTGATTTGTATAAATGGGCTAATCTGAGCTATTTTGTACGGTTGTTTTGCCAGTGTTTTAGCCAGGCGATGCAGCCGGCGTGGACGATGGTGTAGGTTTCGCTAAAGTTGCCGCTGAAATAGGGATCGGGTACGTAATCGTATTCGCTCTCTGGTAGTAAATCGGTAATTTTATAAACTTTGTCCGGCCGATTGCCGCCAAAAATCCGTGCTAAGTCTTGCAGATTTTTATCGTCCATGGCGATTATATGATCGTAAATGGCGATATCTTCCGGCCGTACTTCGCTACTTTGGAAGCCATTGGTGTTGATGTTGTGTGCATGCAGAATGTTTTTACTGCCTTGATGCATGTCTTCGCCGTTGTGCCAGCCGGAAGTACCGGCGCTGGCAATTTCAATCTGCTGACTTAGACTTTGTTGGGTAACCAGTTCACGCAGGATGTATTCAGCCATGGGTGAGCGGCAGATGTTACCCAGACAGACAAACAATACTTTGGTGGCAGGCATATCAGTGACTCCGGGAAAAGAGGGGATTATGGCCGATCATGCGGATCGATTGGGCATAACTGGGCAGTTGTGTTTGTATGCTGATAGGTTCATGCAGCAGGCGGATGTTTTCAACTTGGCATTCGGCCAGTAAATCAATGAAATTCTGTACGATGCTGTCGATATTATCGGCCTGAGTAAGTGGCCAGTGAAAGGTTTGTGGCTGTAGTTCGAATGCGCTGTCTGCTGCGTTAAAGCCAAACAGAATTTTGCCACCTTCCTGTGCGGCGATGACGACGCCTACGCGAGGACTTTGCAGGCGTATGGTGCGAATGGCATTGGTGGTGAATACGTCGCAGGCCATGCGCAAACGCATGGCATTACCTGTACGTAGGGCATTCAGGGGCGATTGCGGGGAAAGCGGGTTGATAAATAATGTAGTACCGGTGGTAGCCAGATGGGTATGCCAGACTTGCATCAGGGGCAGGGCAGTATCGGCCAGATTGCAGTTTAAAGCCGGCCGGATGTCTGTGCTGGCAAAGCCTAAGGCGTAAAAAGCCTGTACGGATTGTCCGCTTTCTACTGATAGCGGTGTATGGGGCAACTGGTTAAGGAAGTCGGTGGCCAGTTGTGGATTTTGTTTGGCTGCAAACCACTGGTTGGCCTTGATATGGGTTAGGGCGGTGTCGCTGATGAGATGTGCAGCCCAGTGAATTTTATTCCAGGATTCAGACCATGGCTGGTTTTTGAAAGTTTCGGCAATAGCTGTTGCTGGTATGGTGTCGGGTAAACGGATGTTTTCTTTGGCACCACCTACTACTATGACAGGTAAAGCCAGCCATTGTACTTCTGTCTGGTTGTGTGCCTGTAAGACTGCTTCCAAGGTATCCCACAGGATATTGTAAATATCGCAGTTGGCAGCCATAGCCAGAGCTACTGATAGGTTGGTGTAATTATTCTGTGCCAGCATTCGGGTGATTTCTGCTTGCAGGCTTTCGCGGGCGAGGGTGGTCTGTGCTTTTGATGTAGGCGTTACCAGACTGGCTGCATGCAGTAGCAGTTCGTTTTTGATATGGTCGGTAGGATATGCGCGTGTATCTGGCAGGCAGTAAGATGTGTTCATGATGTTGAGATGGTTTTAGTAGGCTTGTTTGATGAGATAGTGTATTAAGTGTTAATAATCAATTTACACAAGTTAGGCAAAGTTTCAGGATAACAACAATTTAGCAATAGCAAATGAACGGGATTATTAATATTACTTTGCACAATAGGCACAATTTGTCTTATAGACTGTATATGCATAAATCGCAAGCTAATATATAAGCTATTGTAGCAAATTAGTTCTGGCTGAAATGAATATGCTGGCAGGAGGTTATATTTTTGTCTGCTGATTTGTTGCAGCAAAGCTGTTGATTTGGATAACAGGCTGGCTTGAAACTGGTTTGTGCTGCCCTTATTTTGAGCTAACAACAATCAATTTTTGGGTAATTTGAGAAAGATTATGAAACAAACACACAGTTTCCAGACTGAAGTAAAACAGTTGTTACAGTTGATGATTCATTCTTTATACAGTAATAAAGAGATTTTTTTGCGTGAGCTGATTTCCAATGCAGCAGATGCCTGCGATAAGTTACGCTTTGAGTCATTGAATGATGCTTCTTTGCTTGGGGATGATACGGAATTCAGAATTACTGTTACTGCGGATGCGGAGGCTAAAACGGTTACGGTATCGGATAATGGTATTGGTATGAATGAAGCAGATGTAATTGAACATCTGGGTACGATTGCCAAATCTGGTACGAAAGCATTTCTGGAAAAGCTGACTGGTGATGATAAGAAAGATGCCAATCTGATTGGTCAGTTTGGTGTGGGTTTTTATTCTGCATTCATTGTGGCAGATAGGGTAACTGTTGAAAGCCGCAAGGCTGGTGTGGCTGAAAATGAGGCGGTACGCTGGGTGAGTGCCGGTGATGGTGAGTTTACTGTTGAGCCCATCAGTAAGACTACGCGTGGTACAGATGTGATTCTGCATCTGAAAGAAGACGAAAAGGATTTGTTGTCTGACTGGACGTTACGCCGGATTGTGACGACATACAGTGATCATATTTCTGTGCCGATTTATATGAAAAAGGCACCGGAATATGATGAAGAAGGTAATGTAAAATCTTCAGATGAGCTGGAGGTGGTTAATCAGGCTCAGGCATTATGGCAACGACCGAAAAATGAGATTACTGCTGAGCAGTATCAGACTTTTTATCGTCATGTAGCGCATGATTATGATGATGCTCTGGCGTGGACGCATTTTCGTGTTGAAGGCCGGCATGAATATACGGGCTTGCTGTATGTGCCTAAACATGCGCCGTTTGATTTGTATGAACGTGAACAGAAACATGGGGTGCAGTTATATGTAAAACGTGTGTTCATTATGGACGATGCGAAAAAGCTGATGCCTTCCTACCTGCGTTTTATCCGTGGTGTAATTGACAGCAGTGATTTACCGCTGAATGTATCACGTGAAATTTTGCAGGAAAGCCGTGATCTGGATGCTATTCGTGCTGGTAGTGTGAAAAAGGTATTGTCTTTACTGGAAGATTTGAAGAAAAACCAGCCGGAGAAATACACTGAATTCTGGCAGGTATTTGGCAATACGCTGAAAGAGGGTATTGCTGAGGATTATAATAATAAAGATAAAATTGCTGGCTTATGCCGTTTTGCCTCTACGCATAATGATAGCAGCGAGCAGAATGTGACGCTGGCTGATTATATTGGTCGTATGAAAGAAGGGCAGGAAAAAATTTATTATATTACTGCCGATAGTTATGCTGCTGCCAAGAATAGCCCGCATCTGGAAATTTTCTTGAAAAAAGGTGTTGAGGTATTGCTGCTGACTGACCGTGTGGATGAATGGGTGGTAAACAGTCTGCCGGAATTTGATGGTAAGGCTTTGGTGAGTGTGGCCAAGGGTTCGCTTGATTTGGGTAATCTGGCTGATGAGGAAGAAAAAGCAGCACAGGCTAAAACTGAAGAAGACAATAAAGACTTGGTTGAGTTGATTAAGACTGCTCTGGGCGATAAAGTAGATGCTGTGCGTGCAACGGCTCGTCTGACTGAAAGCCCGGCCTGTCTGGTGGTTGGTGAGCATGATATGAGCCAGCATCTGGCGCGTATGCTGGAAGCTTCTGGCGCGGCCGGCCAGATTCCGCACACTAAGCCAACGCTGGAAATTAATCCGGAACATCCGCTGATTAAGAAAATTGCAGGGGAACAGGATGAAACCCAGCGCACTGAGCTGGCTGAACTGGTATATGATCAGGCGCTGCTGGCTGAAGGTGGCAAACTGGAAAATCCGGCTGCATTTGTGAAGCGCATGAATCATTTATTACTGACGTTAAACCAGTAAAGCTGTTTGTATGGTTTATAAAGGCTGTCTCGTCTGAGGCAGCTTTTTTATTGCTGTTTGAATAGTTGTTTTATTTGATGTGGTTTATGGCAATGTGGCATAAGGTAGATAGATTCAATTATTTATTTTGCTGTAATGATAATTTCTTTCCGATATGCTTTGTTTGACAAGAAAAAAATCAATACATTCAAAAATATAATTAGCAGTATGAGATTACATACTATTTTTATCGCTCAGATAGGTTAGTTCAACACGGGTTTATGGTTTCAGAAGCTGTTTTATAAAATAAAATGTAAAGAAATTTTTGATTAAATTATTTTAATATATTTATATTAATAAAATAGGTTAAAATAATAAATTGCGTTAAAAATTCGGATTCGATTTCTAAAATTATTATTTTTTGTTAAATATAATATTGGGATTTCTTTTTTAAGTTTTATATTAGAAGGTCATTTATGGATAACAGTACGGAAGAAAAATTTGATTTTGCCAATTGGGGGCTTAGTAAGACATGGCAGTTCAGATTCGAGTTTTTTGAAGAGAATGGTTTGCCAAAATTAAAACCAACTGCTCAATACAAAGAAAATTTTAAAAAATTACCGTTTTGGTCGCGCGTGAAGATAGGTGGGAATTTCTGGTCATTCTTTTTTGGTCCCTTATATTTCTTATGTCTAGGTATGTGGCGTAAAGCAATATCATTAACAATTTTGTTAGTTTTAACTGATCTGATTTTTTCAATATTCAATTTTTCTGATAGAGGAATAGGAATCATTAATGCACTTATTTGTGCACAGTTGGCTAATCCAGCCTATTATTTACATAGAGTAAAAAAATCCAAATCCTTTAATATATTTGAGGGATTATATTAATAGCTTGAGCAAGATATTACTGATAACGGCTATCTATCGTGTTCTTGGGAATGCGTTATTTAGCCGTTTTATTTATTGTCTATTTTGAAAAATATGATCGTTGCTGACGATATTTATGGAGAAATCAGGGGTTTATCCTAGCAGTTTTGTGCTGGCAGAATATGTAGTATAGGTGTAATTAGTTAATTAGATTATATAAGTTGTATAAAATAAATTATAGTATATCTTTTATGTTGTTGATTGAATTTATGGTTTAATTTCAGACAGTATTGCCCACTTCTAAATAAGCTGTATTTTATATTTGTTACCGTTTAATTCTGAATTAAATAGCAGCTTCATGGCTGTTACTATTGAAGCTGCTATTGTGGTGCGATTAAGCATGGGTTTATTTATTTGCCTGTGCTTTTTTATGATATGCCTGAATAATATACATCAGAATTAAAAACGCCAGAAAAGGAATGCCAAATAACAGGGTGGCATGGAATATTGGTGTAAACCAGGTGGTAATCATGATACTGATGATGGCAATCAGGCCGGCCAGAGTGATAAAGGGAAATCCTGGAACCCGGAATTTAAGGGTTTGTTGCTGCTGCCGCATGCGGATGCGAAAACACAGATGTGTCAGAAACACTGCGCCCCAGCTAAACAGGGCGCCGAACATGGACAGGGCGATCATGATGGGAAAGGCGGTTTCTGGGTTAAACACATAAACCAGCGCAGCCACGGCAATGCCGGCAGAAGACAAAGCTAGTGCATTGAGCGGTACGCCATTGTTTTTTACTTTGCCGAGTATTTGTGGTGCTTCGTTGGCACGTGACAGGCTGAACATCATGCGGGTAGCAATGTAAAGCATGCTGTTCATGGCTGAAAGTGCAGCCACGATGACAATAAAGTTAAGTATGCTGTCGGCAAAGGGGATGCCTACATTTTGCATTACGGTTACGAACGGGCTGGTACTGTTTTCTTCAATTAGTTCCTGCCAAGGTACCAGCATGACAATCAGGCTGAGGGCTAGCAGGTAGAATATCAGTAGTCGTGCCAGTGTGCCCTTGAATGCTGTTTTTACTGCCTGTTCGGGATTGGTGGCTTCGCCTGCGGCTATGGCAATCATTTCGATACCCAGATAACTGAATATGGAAATAATGACGCCGGTCCAGATACCAGAAAATCCATGCGGGGCAAAACCGCCGTTGAAAAGATTATGCTCAATCCTGCTGATACTGCCCTGTGACAGTAATACGCTGACAGCCAGCACGATGAATACCATAATGGCGAAAATCTTGATGGTGGAAAACCAGTATTCTACGGAACCGAATGCTTTGACACTATAAGCATTAACGCCAATCAGGCTACCGGAAAACAGAATAATCCATATCCATGAGTTTACTTGCGGAAACCAGAATTTCATGTATTCGGCAATGGCGGTGACTTCGGTACCTACAGCCAGTACGATACATGCCCAGTAGCTGTAACGTACCAGAAAGCCGGCCATTGGGTGCAGATAGAATTCTGCGTAGGCGCCAAAAGAACCAGAAGTAGGGTGTTGTACGGTCATTTCTGCCAGACAGCCCATCAACGCCAGTGCAATCAGCCCACCTAAGGCATAGCTGATTATGACGGCTGGGCCGGCAAAACCAATGGCAAATTTACTGCCCAGAAACAGTCCTGTACCAATTGCACCGCCAATGGCAATCATACTCATCTGGCTGGCAGACAGTTTTTTGTGTAACCCCGTTTCCCGCGACTGTATTCGCTCGAAATTACCCATCGTTTTTCCTTATGATGAGAAGCACAAGCCGAGCAGAATACTTATTCTCGGCTTGTTACCGTTTGAGTTAAAATGCAAATCAGGTTACTTGTCCGCGCGTATGAAACTGCGGTTGTGCCCATTCCTGATTGAGCAAAACCTGTTTCAGGTGCTGTACAGCATGCCAGATATCGACGTGGCTCAGGTATAGCGGGGTTACACCAAGACGGATAACTTCGGGTTCGCGGTAGTCACCTATCACGCCGCGGGCAATCAGTGCCTGCACTACGGCATAACCATGCGGATGGCGCAGGCTGACGTGGCTGCCACGCTGTGCATGTTCACGTGGGGTAATTAAGGTGAGGTCAAAGCCGGCACATTCCTGTTCAGTTAGCGCAATCAGTAAGTCGGTTAGTTGCAGGGATTTGCGTCGCAGGGCGTGCATATCGGTCTGTAAAAAGATATCTACACCGCTTTCGATCAGGCTCATGGAGACAATCGGCTGGGTGCCGCATAAATAGCGGCGTATATTGTCGGCAGGTGTGTAGTTTACGGCCATATCGAAAGGTTGTGCATGTCCCCACCAGCCGGAAAGAGGTTGACTGAATGCAGTCTGGTAGCGTTCATGTACCCATAACATGGCTGGTGCACCGGGGCCACCATTGAGGTATTTATAGGTACAGCCAATGGCAAAATCGCTGTTACTGCTATTTAAGTCAATGGGTACGGCACCAATTGAGTGACACAAGTCCCAGATGAGCAATGCGCCATAGGCGTGTACCAGTTCGTTGGTTGCCGCCATATCGTGCAGGTAGCCGGTGCGGTAGTTGACATGCGAAAGTACTACCACGGCGGTATGCTGGTTGATACTGGTAGCCAGATCAGCGGGTGAGTCGATTAAATGAAGCTGATAACCCTGATTAATCAGCGCCATAAAACCTTCAATCATGTAAATATCGGTAGGGAAAGAATCGCGTTCGGCAATAATAATTTTACGGGTATTATCATTATTCTGCTGAATATGTACCGCGGCAGCCAGCACTTTAAACAGGTTGAGGCTGGTGGTATCGGTAACCACTGTTTCGTTTTCCTGTGCTCCAATCAGCCGGCCGATTTTGTTGCCCAGCCGTACCGGTAAATCCCACCAGCCAGCTTTGTTCCAGCTGTTAATCAGGTCTGTGCCCCATTGCTGATTAATTACAGTCTGTGCGCGTTCGACTGCCTGTCTGGGTTTGGCACCCAGAGAGTTGCCATCCAGATAAATAACACCTTGCGGCAGTTCAAACTGGTTTTTTAGTGAAGCCAGGGTGTCGGCTGCATCCCATTGCTGACATTGTTCTAGTGTAATCATGTTACGCAGGTTAAATTTGGAAAATTAATAGTGTACAGAATAGTTGCGTGACATGGAGAATAAATTTTAAATTAATTTATCCGAATATTTACTTTAAACTAAATTTGTGAAGTCAGATGGGTAAGGTGTTAATGCTGTTATGATTGAAAGTGGTTGTTGGTTTTAGCCTGCTTTGCTCGTGTTTCGGCCAAATTTGAATGTCTGTGCCAGTATGCCCATAATCAGAATAATAGCTGCCAGCATGCTGGTGTAAATTACTTCATGTTTATAAGTTCCGTCAATAATCATGATGATGATGGAGGCGATAATCAGCCCGATAACTATATAGGTCAGCCAAGGAAAGCACCACATTTTGAATGTCAGTATCTGTCCCTGTCTTTCCAGTTTCTTGCGCATAAATAACTGTGAAAAGCTGATGGCCAGATAAACATACAAAGCAATGGTGCCGGTAGCTGTTAGCAGTACGTCGTAAATGTTCATTCTGGCACTGGCAGTTAGGTAAACAGCAAATAGGGTAAAGATACAGGAAATGAATACGCTGATTTGCGGGCTGCCATTATTCGAGGTATAGGCCATTATCCAGTGTGCATCGCCACGTTTGGCCAGTGAATACAATATACGTGAACAGGTATATAGGGCTGAGTTAAAGCAGCTTAATACTGATGTGAGTACGACAAAATTGACTATATGGCGTGCCTGTGGAATACCCAATGAGGTTAATACGACGCTATATGTGCCCCATGTAGGGTCGTTCAGGCGTGGGTCATTGTAAGGAATCAGGCAGACGGTGATAAAAATTGAACCGACATAAAACAGGATAATGCGCCAGACTACAGATTTGGTGGCTTTGCGGATTTCTGTTGCCGGATGGCTGGATTCTGCTGCGGCAACCGTTACGATTTCGACACCGATATAGGCGAACATTACGCCCAGTAAGGCGATGACGACCGAAGCTATTCCGTTGGGCATGAAGCCCTGATTGCTTAAGTGCGACCAGCCTTTGGCATCTGTCTGTCCCCAAGGCCATAAATGCATAATGGCCAGACTACCCACAATCAGAAACAGGACAATAGCTACCACTTTGATTAATGCAAACCAGAATTCAAATTCACCATAATTTTTGACATCCATCAGGTTGATAATGGCTAATGCTATTGTTACTGCCAGCATATAGCCCCAGATTGGGATCATCGGAAACCAGTTATTAAGAATTTGACCGGCTACATATGCTTCCCAGCCCATAAGTAGTGCCCAGAAATACCAGTATAACCAGCCGATGCTGAAACCTGCCCAGCGGCCGATAGCAATATCGGCATAGGTTGAGAAAGAACCGCTGTCCGGATGGGCGATGGCCATTTCACCAAGCATACGCATAATCAGCATGACCAGTATGCCGCCTGCGCCGTAAGCAAGAATAGCTGCCGGTCCGGCATGGTAGATTACTGGTCCGGAACCGATAAATAATGCACCACCAATGACGCCGGCAATGGATATCATGGCTAAATGGCGTGTTTTAAGTCCGTTTTTGAGTGCGGATGATGTACTCAATGTGTTCTCCTATTGTGGTAGTGAATGTCAGACTGGCAAACTGGTATGAACAGTAGGCAGTCCGCCACAAACTGTCCTGATTTATTGTAAGGCTTCAGGATTTTTTACCATTACAGGAACGAAGATAGCAGCACCCTGTGGTGATGCTGCTATCGTTTTAGAAGTTACTGGTTGATACCGGCCAACAGTACGTATTTGATTTCAAGATAATCTTCAATGCCATATTTGGAGCCTTCGCGTCCAAGGCCGGATTGTTTGACACCACCAAACGGGGCTGCTTCATTCGAAAGCAGGCCAGTATTAATGGCTACCATGCCATAGTCTAGATTTTCGCTGACACGCACAATCCTGCCGATGTCACGGCTATAGAAATAACTGGCCAGTCCGAATTCTGTATCATTTGCCCAGTTAATGACTTCTTCTTCTGTTTCAAAGCGGAATACTGGTGCCAGCGGGCCGAAAGTTTCTTCGCGGGCAACCTTCATCTGCTGAGTAACGTTTTTCAGCAAAGTAGGCTGAAAAAACAGTTCACCATGATGGTCTGCCGTTCCACCGGTAACGATTTCGGCTCCTTTACCAACGGCATCAGTGATATGTTCCTTAACCTTGCTGACTGCACTGGCATCAATCAGGGGGCCAACGGTTACACCCTGTTCCAGTCCATTGCCGATTTTCAGTTTGGCAATAGCCTGTGCCAGTTTGGTGACAAACTGGTCATATACTGCGCTTTGAACGTATAGGCGGTTGGCGCAGACACAGGTCTGGCCGGCATTGCGGAATTTGGAAATCATTGCTCCTTCAACGGCAGCATCGATATCAGCATCATTAAAGACAATAAACGGTGCGTTACCACCCAGCTCCATGGAAACTTTTTTTACCGTGCCGGCACATTGGGCTATCAGTTTTCGGCCTACTTCGGTGGAACCGGTGAAGCTGAATTTTTTAACCCGATCGTCTTCGGTTAATACCTTGCCGATTTCACTTGAGCTGCCGGTAACCACATTGACTACGCCGGCTGGTATACCGGCACGTTGTGCCAGCTCTGCGATGGCCAGTGCAGACAAAGGTGTTTGTGAGGCAGGACGAATAACGAAAGTACAGCCGGCAGCCAGAGCCGGTGCAATTTTGCGCGTAATCATGGCGTTCGGGAAATTCCACGGGGTAATTGCTGCACATACACCGATTGGCTGTTTGAGCACCATAATCCGCTTGTCATTAGCAGGAGCAGGGATGGTATCGCCGTAAATACGTTTGGCTTCTTCTGCATACCATTCCAGATAGGACGCACCATAGGCAATTTCACCTTTGGCCTCAGCCAGTGGCTTGCCCTGTTCTGAAGTCAGTATCATGCCCAGATCTTCCTGATGCTGCATCATCAGTTCAAACCAGCGGCGCAATAGATTACTTCGCTCCTTCGCTGATTTGGACTGCCATGGCTTCAGGGCAGCATGAGCTGCGGCTACGGCACGTTCTGCTTCTGCTTTACCCATTCGGGGCACATCGGCCAGATTGTCTCCGTTAGCCGGATTAATCACTGAAAGAACTGCGCCGTTGTCGGCGTTTACCCATTGACCATTTATATAGCACTGGGTCTTTAGTAGTGCAGGATCATGCAATTGCATAGATTTTCCCAAAGTAACTGAAACACACACAATAGGCTGCCAGTAAACCAGTCTGTACTGGAAGCCTGTAGATACCGGATATTATTGAGCCAGACGCAGGGCTGTTTCAAGTATAGCCAGTACTTCATCAAACACGTTGTCTTCGATGGTTAGCGGATACAGGTAGCCGGTTACATTGTAGTACTGGCCGCAGATGGAATCATCAAACCATTTTCCAGTTTGACACTGGCAGAAGATGTCTGTTTGATTCATCAACTCTTTCCACAAATGTAGGCAGGAGTAGGCAGGCATATTACGCATACCATCGGTATGATGCGCGTTGTAATAATATAATTAACTGGCGCAGATGAACCAGTCAATAGGGGTAATTGCATTATTCCGGCAAGTTACGGGATTAAATCTATACTGTCAATCCAACTAAATATTTTCTTGGCGTGGATATAAAAAATAGCACATTAATAGAATTAAATAATTTATAGACTGTAAATATTGAAATTATATTAAAAACGGCTACTGATAATTCATTCGATAGCTTAATTCATATAATTCATATACGTACATTTATATGTGCAGCTTGAGCTAAGGGTTATTTAAATCTTGATACTTGTATTGGCTTAACTTTATGAAAGTAATGGGTATCGCCGGTATTCAGGCTAAACCGCCCTGATTTAGCCTGAATACATACCAGATCAACATAGGCCGATACAAAAATGCTATGTGAGTGCAGCAACTTTTGACAGTTGTTCAGGAGCGCACCTTGATACGGGGAGATTTACCAATAAGCAGACAGAAAACAAAGGAAACCGAAATCATCGCCAGCGCAATCTCATATATTACATGATGGCCAAAATTGGCGGTAATTGCTCCCTGTAGCATACCCGCGAGAATAACGCTGCAAGACATGCAGTTATTAAACAGTGTAGAGGCAACACCAGGGCGTCCTGGCAGCAAATCCTGAAAGTAAATCAGGCCGATACTGGCCACGATACCGATAAAAAGACCATTGAACAATTGCAGGGCAATCAGCATCCTTTCGTTCTGGGTATAGATGATACCGATATAAAATATAATGCCGCAAATAACAGCAAAGCAAATCAGATTCTTGTTGCCAAACCGTGGCACAAGCATACTGGCTATCAGCATAGCCGGAATTTCAATCGCGGCAGCAATACCCATTAAATGGCCGGGCAAGGAGGGGGAACCGGGCAGAATACTGTCGATGTACAACGGCATATCAATTAAATACATCATATTGGCTGTACCCATGCTGATTGAGGCGATAAAAAGCAAAAGTACATTGCGGTTACTGAAAATTTTTTCTTTCTGCTCATGTTGTTTGCTGACAGGTGCAGGGCGTCTGATGGCTGGAAAAAACAGAAAAACAATCAGCAAGGCTACAAAAAACATTGCCGCAGCACTCAGATACATGACAGTAAAACCGTAATTTACTGCCAGTGCAAAGGATAATGGGGGGCCGATTACCCATGCCAGCGATAATTGAGCCCGTAAGATGCCATTGAATACCACAACATTGCGGCCAGTCTGGTCGGTATATTCACGTGCAGAGGCAAAAATCTGTGGCATGGCTGCCGAAGTGAGTGCAGAAAAAAAGATACCAACAGTAACCAGAATCAGATACTGGCGAGAGAAGGCAAATGTTATGCAGTTACCGATACCCATCAGGCAGCAAAATAAAATAATATTGCGCCGAATACCTTTATTATCTGAATACTGTGCCAGTAGAAAACTCACTACTATTCCGGCGATGGCATTTATTGAGTAAAACAAGCCTACCTGATATGGATTGACTTTAACATCTTCAGCCAGATAGCGACTGAGGGTAGGTGCCTGCAAAGCTCCGGCAATACCAATAATAAATGCAGCAACCAGAAAAGAGCCTAGAATAATATAAGTCTTTTGTTTAATAGCAATATTCTCTTCCACGTTTAATTTTCTATTCTGAAAATAAAGATTTATATTACATCTCATACAGACGAATGTCTAAAATTCTACCTGAGCGGGTGGCTGTATCAACACAATCAATATTAAATATTGTTAATCTGTTAACTAAGCTGCTATGCAATGTTAAATTTTTTTATTATCTGTCTGTTACGCATGTACCATTAGCCTGTAACTGAATGATAGTAAAATCAGTTGGCGGGTATAAATAGTGGCTTGGCCGTTTGAATAAACCATTTAAATCTTTATTGCGTACTATCTATGCCAATGGCTGATAATTAAGTATATAAAGTGAATAGATGTGCAGGATTAAACATTTTTAAATTGCCGAATAATCCCGCTCTGACAAAAGGTTCAAACTAATTGCTGCTGATGCAGTAAATTTTCAATCTGTTCTTTTTTCCAGTGATTGCTTGCGGCCAGCGTGAGAATAGCCAGCGCTGTTTCCAGATTGCATCTGCCACCATTAATGATACCGGCAGTGCGTAGCTCATGTCCTTGTGCATAAACCGCGGAGGCGCAACCCTGTAAAACTTGACTGATATTTAACACAGGTATGGATTGCTGGCTGATTTGTCTGATTGCAGCCAGAAAGCTGACATCAGTGGGCGTATTACCATTGCCATAACTTTGCAGAACCACACCATCGGGCGGGTTGTGGGTTAGGCTGGCGGTAATCATGTCAAGATTGGCACCCGGAGTAAGGATAAAACAGTGAATTCTGGCATACGGGCTGATGCAATAGCGTATTGGTGCAGCTGGGGAAGAGTTGGTAGGCAGATTAGTGTTGAACCAGCCGGTTGTGGCCGACCATTGTGCCAGTGTGCCAAATTGCGGGTTTGCAAATGCTTCTGCCTGCTCCGTACTGATTTTACTGCTGCCAATGGCTGGCCAGAGCTGGCCGTTGAAAGCAATCGCGGTCTGAGTAAAATCAGACAGGCTGAAAGCAGCCAGTGCAGTGTGCAGATTCAGTGGTGCATCACTATTAGCCGCAGCCAGCGGCAGCATGGCGCCGGTAAAGATGACAGGAATACCGAGGTGTGGCCGTGCCAGTGCAATGATATTGGCGCTGTAAGCCATGGTATCGGTGCCATGCAAGATAAGCAGACCATCATAATCAGCAGCCTTGCTGTCAATCCAGTTAAGCCACGTCTGCCAGTTGCTTAGGGTAATGGCTGAAGAATCGATTAATGGTTCGCTGATAAACCAGTCACATTGAAGCTGATGACTGTATTGCTGAAAGATAGGAGTGGCCAGACTGGCAAGGTTGGTTGCAGGCGCCAGACCGGCAGGAGTTTGCTGCATACCTATGGTGCCGCCGGTGTAGTAAACAGCCACATGTTTCGGAGTTGTCATGTATATATCGCGTTTCTGACAGTGGAAGTAGCAGATGCTAGCATAGCATGAACGGGTTTTGTTTAACCCAGCTTGCGCGTACAATAGCAGTTTTCTGTGTCCGAATGGTAATCATGATACGTACTCGTTTTGCTCCCAGTCCTACCGGTTTTCTGCATATTGGCGGTGTGCGCACAGCCTTGTTTTCATGGGCATTTGCACGTAAACAGCAGGGTAAATTTGTGCTACGGATTGAAGATACGGATCTGGAGCGCTCTACTGCGGAATCGGTACAGGCTATTCTGGATGGTATGCACTGGGTTGGTTTGGATTATGACGAAGGACCGTTTTACCAAACGCAACGCTTTGAACGCTATGCAAAAGTGCTAGATGAATTGTTGGCATCCGGCCATGCCTACTATGATTACACTAGTCGCGAAGAACTGGAAGCCATGCGAAAAGAAGCCGAAGCACGCGGTGAACATTTCTGGTACGACCGTCGCTGGCGCCCGGATGAAGGTAAAACGCTACCACCTGTACCGGAAGGGGTGCAGCCGGTGGTACGTTTTAAAATGCCGTTGACTGGTGAAACTGCATGGGATGATTTAGTTAAAGGGCATATTGCTATTGCTAATCAGGATCTGGATGATCTGATTATTGCGCGTGCCGATGGTACGCCTACCTATAATTTCTGTGTCGTAGTAGATGATTATGATATGGGTATCACACAGGTAATCCGCGGTGATGATCATGTTAATAATACGCCGAAACAGATTAATATTCTGCGTGCCATGGGCGCTACGCTGCCACAATATGCTCATTTGCCGATGATATTGAATGAAAAAGGCGCAAAAATGAGTAAGCGCCGTGATGCAGTGAGTGTGGTTGATTATGACAAACAGGGTATTTTACCAGAAGCACTGTTGAATTATCTGGCTCGGCTCGGTTGGGGGCATGGTGATGATGAATTCTTTACCATGGCACAATTTATTGAGTGGTTTGACTTAAAGGATGTCAGTCCCTCAGCCAGCCGTTTTGACCATGAGAAGTTGTTGTGGCTGAATGCACAGCATATTAAAGCCAGTGATAATACCCGTCTGGCTGCGCTGGTACACCCGCGTTTAGTACAGTCTGGCATCGAAGTTAATGAGCAGCCAGCTTTGGCCGATGTGGTGGCATTAGTTAAGGAACGCGCTCAGGATTTAAATCAGCTGGCCGAAGAATGCCGATATTTCTATGTGAAAGCCACTCCGAGTGAGAAAGAAGTAGCCAAACACTGGGATGCTGATGCGCCTGCACGTATGCAACGTTTTGCCACTGAGCTAGAACAACTGTCACAATGGGATGCAGAGAGTATTCATGCACTGTTTGCGCCATTCTGTGAAGCAGAAAATATTAAAATGGGTAAATTAGGTATGCCTTTACGACTGGCCGTATGTGGTACAGGTAAAACTCCTTCAATTGATCAAGTGCTGGCGTTACTGGGGCGTGAAGAAGTATTGCGCCGATTGCGCCAAGATTGAGTCTAATTTGCATTTGCACAGGCTGCTGGTATTGTGATTATTTGTCTGCGGACAAATATTGCAGTACCGGCAGCCTGTGTTATTTATTTTGTTGCTGCTCTGCCGGCCGTCTTTCAGGAAAAAATACTTCCTTTTAATGATTATTGTGTGTTTATGCTGGCATATGGCTAGTATGCTAAAAGATTAATTGATACCGGCAAGTTGTGGCTACGCTGTAGCTGTGGCACAATCTGCGCCGGTTTTGGATGAATATAAATGAATATAAAGGCAAATTTATCCCAACGTATTGTTGTTGGTATGTCCGGTGGTGTGGATTCATCGGTCACTGCTTGGCTGCTCAGACAGGGTGGTTATGATGTGCGCGGTGTTTTCATGCAAAACTGGGAAGACGATAACGATGACGAATATTGCTCCATCAAGCAGGATTCACTTGATGCGGTAGCTGTGGCCGACTTGATTGGCATGGATATCGATATTGTTAATTTTGCTGGTCAGTATAAAGACAATGTTTTTGCGTATTTTCTGCAGGAATATCAGGCTGGGCGCACACCTAATCCGGATGTACTGTGTAATGCTGAAATTAAATTCAAGTGTTTTCTGGAACATGCACTGGCCGGTGGCGCGGATTTGATTGCTACCGGACATTATGCGCGCAAGGATGTGCGTGATGGTGTGCATTATCTGCTCAAAGGGCTGGATCAGAATAAAGACCAGAGCTATTTTCTGTATCGTCTGCAACCCTATCAGTTGCAGCGTGCTTTGTTTCCACTGGGCGAACTGGAAAAATCTCAGGTACGTCTGCTGGCTGAACAGGCACAATTGCCGACAGCAAAGAAAAAAGACAGCACTGGTATCTGCTTCATTGGTGAGCGACCTTTCAGACAGTTTTTACAGCGTTATCTGCCTACCAATCCGGGCGCAATGGTAACGCCGGAAGGTAAAGTGGTAGGTGAACATGAAGGCCTGATGTATTACACCCTAGGACAGCGTAAAGGTTTGGGCATTGGTGGTGATGGCGAACCGTGGTTCGTAGCCGGTAAAAATCTGCCACGTAATGAGCTTGTGGTGGTACAGGGGCATGATCATCCACTGTTATTTAGCCACAGCCTGATTATGCATGATTTGAGTTTCACTACTTTGCAGCGACCGGCTGAGGGGCGATATGGAGTCAAGACTCGTTACCGGATGCCAGACGCACAGGCTACTTTGCGCTATCTGGATGATGATTGTGCTGAGCTGGTGTTTGATCAACCGCAGTGGGCAGTAACGCCCGGACAATCTGCGGTACTGTATGCTGGCGAGGTATGTCTGGGTGGTGGTATTATCAATGATACTGATAGCCACAGTATTTATAATAATTAGTTTAATTTCAACAGACTGTCTGGATACAGGCAGTCATCTTACAGGCAATAATGCTGAAGTTCTGATTTGATGTTTTCTTTAAAGTTGGTTTTGACTGAAATTTCCTTACTTCCTTTTAAATCAGACGTATTGTTGCAGAAGGATAAAAGATAATGGAAAAAATCTGGTTAAATAGTTATCAGGAAGGGGTGCGGGCAGAGGTGGATGTGCGTGCTTATTCGTCGATTATTGACGTGCTGCACTCCAGTGTAAAGAAGTTTGGTCCGCAGCCAAGTTTTTCCAATATGGGTACAACGCTTACTTATACGCAAACTGCTACTTATGTGAATCAGTTTACTTCTTATTTGCAGAATATACTCAAGCTGCAAAAAGGTGAACGGGTAGCAATTATGATGCCGAATGTGTTGCAATATCCGATTACCGTATTTGGTGTATTGCAGGCGGGTGGTGTTGTGGTGAATGTCAACCCGCTGTATACACCGCGTGAGTTGGCCCATCAACTGATTGATTCAGGTGCTACTGCCATTATCGTGCTGGAAAATTTTGCCCATACAGTGGCTGAAGTATTGGCACAAACAGCAGTTAAACAGGTAATTGTGGCCAGTATGGGTGAGATGCTTGGCTGGCTAAAGGGCAGTGTGGTGAATTTCATGCTGCGCAAAGTTAAAAAAATGGTGAAGCCTTTTCATCTTCCTCAGTCGATTACTTTTGCTCAGGCATTGGCGCTGGGGAAAAAGCAGCGTTTTACCCCAGTACCATTGGAACTGGAAGATTTGGCATTATTGCAGTATACCGGCGGTACAACTGGTGTTTCCAAGGGGGCAATGCTGACACATGGCAATATTGTGGCCAATATGCAGCAGGCATCGGAATGGATTAAAGCCAATCTGACACCGGGCGAGGAAGTGGTGGTAACGCCATTGCCGCTGTATCATATTTTTTCACTCACTGTGAATATTATGATTTTTGCCAATACTGGCTCCAAGAATATTCTGATTACCAATCCGCGTGATATCAATGCTTTGGTTAAAGTATTGAAAAAGAATCGGGTAACAGTAATGAGTGGTGTCAATACATTGTTTAATGCATTGATTCATAATGAGGAATTTAAAACAATTGACTTTGCATCATGGAAATTGGTTCTGGGCGGCGGGATGGCTACTCAGAAAGTAGTGGCGCAGGAGTGGAAAGCCATTACTGGTGTACCAATTATCGATGCCTATGGTCTGACTGAAGCCAGCCCGGGCGTGTGTGCTAATCCCTTAAATAATCCTGAATATACAGGTACGGCAGGTTTGCCAGTATCGAATACGGATATTGAAATCCGTGATGATAACGGTAAGGTGCTGGGTATTGGTGAAGTGGGTGAGTTATGGGTGCAGGGGCCGCAGGTGATGAAAGGCTACTGGAACCGGCCGGAGGAAACCGCTAAAGTACTGGATAGCCGTGGCTTTGTGGCTACGGGTGATATGGCTGAAATTGATGCCAAAGGCTATGTGCGTCTGGTTGACCGCAAGAAAGACATGATATTGGTATCAGGTTTCAATGTCTATCCGAATGAGGTGGAAGAAATAGTAGCCGCTATGCCCGAAGTATTGGAAGTAGCCTGTATTGGTATACCCAATGAGAAAAGTGGTGAGGCGATTAAATTATTTGTGGTTAAACGCGATCCCAATCTGACACGTGAACAGATTATTGCTTATTGTCGCCAGAATCTGACTGGTTATAAAGTGCCAAAAGATATTGAATTCTGCCCTGAATTGCCTAAATCTGCGGTAGGCAAGATTCTGCGTAAGGATTTACGCACCAACAAATAATTTTTCAGATACAGAAAAACGGTTACTGCCATTATGCAGTAACCGTTTTTGTTCTATCCGTGTGTATTATTTGCGGACAGGATAATAATATTTAGTTATGACTAAATACTGCTCGAATCTGATTTGTATTTTTCAGTAATGAAATAGGTAGTATATAAATATATTATAAAAAATAATTATATTTATAAGTATATAACTCAACCATTATTATGGTGTACAGGATTTTTGGTTAAATAATTTATTGTCAATATTTAAAATAGGAATGAATCCTGCGCAGATAAACTATGCAATTATCCCACTAAAAAGCTGTATGAGTTAGTATAGCCTATCCAAGTATTAAAACTAAGTTGGTTAAAGCAGAGAAATATAATCACAAACGAGTGAGTGCAACAATTTTTTGCGGCTTATGTTTAATTGATACAATCACAAACGATTACATTCATCCTTGGGTTATTAGCCCCCAGCGGAATTTAACAAATAACTACCCCTTAATTTTGTAATTTGAATATGTCTTGCCATTCCACAAATCAGGATATGATATTTATATAGAATGCGATGTTAGAAAATTACCGCTTCTTTGAGATACAGAAAATATAGGTGTATTTTCTGTTAATTCGCTTAGCTCTGGTTTTCGGTATGCGAATGGCTGGAAATTATCTTCTGACTTTGAGAAAATTTACGTTATTAAGGTGAAAGAAGCAGGGGAGTGAAACAAGAAATTTTTCTCCCATTTATTAAATTGATTAATTAGCTCGAACCAGTTCATGAAATTTTGAAATAATATTTTTAATCAATGAATTATATGTATATAAAATCTTAAAAAAGAGAAAATGAAACATTCTAAGAGTTTAAAATAAGTGAACTCTTTTTTTAATATCTTTTTTAGTCTCCTTTCCTCCTTTCTAGTCTCATCTTCTCTTTTTAAGAAAATGGTTATAGGATTATTTTAATTAGTTTGTTTGTGTACCAACTTAACTATTTAACCACTAAACAGCGTTTATAATTACGCGTAATAGGTACAATATTGGGAATTATTATTGGCGTACAATTAATCTTTTCACTCCCAAGTATAGAAGAATAGTTGCTCTTAATTGTGATTACAGGGTGATTATTTTTTTATTTAAGAATTGGCAATACGTTTATGTGATTGCATTTATTATGCTAACAGTATTTTTAATTTTAGTTTGTATGGTGAAAGTAGCTTTTTCACTTTGAAGACTTGGTCATTTATTACTGTTAATCGCGGAATCTAATCAATAATTGTTATTATGGTACATTCGCTAATATATTAAAAAAGAGAGTGTTATATACCCAAAATATAGATTGAGCCATATTTTTGTATATTGCCATCAATCCATGTTATAAAGTCACTAATCATCTGTGACAACGGTAATTTATATTGGGAAAAATTTTTTGTCATTTCTTGTAAATCATCATCATCAAAAATAAATTTAAAATCAAATAAATCATGTTTAAGCTCGTTTAGCTTTTGGGAGTGATCAACCTTATATTTGAGTTTAATTAACTCTGATTTTATAGAGAACCACTGTGCTTTATTCACTTCAGTTGTTCCCCAATGGCCATAGTTTTGATACTTGGATACATTGTTGTATATAATACCTTCAATAAAGCAAAATGCGCTTTCTGCCAGATATTTTGATGTTTCACTCCAAGCATTATCTTTGGTTGCTGGTATAGCGAACTCAAAAGTTAACCCAGGCAAGCCTTTTTCTAGTGACTGCAAAGTAAAATTAATCATAAATATACCATTATTACCAATAAATTTAAGGCACTATCAAATATCAATATAATATTTTTAGCGTACTATTGAGTTAACTCATCTTTAGTATAATTATATTGATTAAAACTAATTTGTTTTTCTGGTTTTAATATTTTTTAGTTCACCTAATTTGTAAAAAATTTATTTAACACTATTTTTTCTATCTTCTCGGCAGTTATCTAATGCTTTTGTGTTTTATTCGCTGTATTAACTCGATATTGTTGTTTTGCAATAATGCGGCGATAGAACCGCAGGCAGGTAATGATGTAATATTTAATCTGCGTGGGTAATAAACATATATCATACTAACTGCACCAGGGTAATTCTGTTCAGCATGGGCTGTTATTCAGAAGATGGCTATAAGAAGTTATGGCAATCAGGCAGGCTGGCTGGATAAATTCATGGCCAGAACGCTTTGTTTCTGGTTTTCACGAAAATCAGCTAGTTTTTGTGCCAGCTCGGGATTATCATTGGCTAGTAGTGAGATGGCAAACAGGGCAGCATTGGCTGCACCGGCTTCACCAATAGCGAATGTGGCTACAGGTACTCCTTTAGGCATTTGTACAATAGACAATAATGAATCTTCACCACGCAGATATTTGCTCGGAACAGGTACACCCAGTACTGGAACAGTGGTTTTGGCAGCAACCATGCCTGGCAGGTGAGCTGCGCCTCCGGCGCCGGCAATAATTGCTTTCAGGCCGCGTGCACGTGCATTTTCGGCATATTCAAACATTAAATCCGGAGTACGATGGGCGGAAACAACACGTATTTCATATGGAATGCTGAATTGTTGCAGAAATTGTTCAGCTTGCTGCATTACTGGATAATCGCTGTTACTACCCATAATGATGCCGATTAGTGGCGTGCTCATGTTATACCTTTACTGATAAACGGGTTATTTTTTTAACTGATGTCTGGCTTTGTTGGCTGCACTACTATTGGGATAACTGCTGATAATGCGCTGATAAGTGGTACGGGCAATATCCTGCTGTTGTAAATGTGCCTGACATTGTGCCACCAGATACAAGGCATTTGGGCTTTGGCTAGACTGCGGGAACAGGTTGACGAAACGTTTGCCAATATTGATAGCTGATTCGCAGTTGTTTAATCGGGCATGGTTTTGCAGGAGTAACCACATACGCTCCCGTGCCAGTGTATTGCCATTGCCACCACTATCAGCATTTTTAAGTAGCCGGATACTTTGTGCATAAAGTCCTGCATTATATAAACGGCGTGCTTCGCTGATATTGTCGCTGGTGGCTGGTGTTTTGGCTGAATTAACATTACTGCTGGGCGTACGTACATTCATATAGCGCGACAAGGTGGCCTGTTGCTGGCGAACATCGTTAATCTGATTTTGCAACCCGTTAATCTGAGTTTGTAGACTGGTCAGTTGTGCCTGAATCTGGCTGAGCTGGTTAGCAGTCTGGGTAATTTCTGGCGCTGGATCGTCTGAGGTAGGGGTAATGGTTGTGCCGGAGGTAGCAGGCATAGTGCTGCTACATGCGCTGATGGTTAAAATAGTGATCAGTACCAGACAGAAATGACGATAGTTTGAAAGTGGCATGTGGCGTTTTGCTCCTCTGGGTGATTATGATCATTTTTTCTGAATAAGTGTCAGACCATCACCCAGCGGTATGGTTAATGGACAGATGCGCTGATCGTGAATTAGCCCAGCGTTAAACTGACGCATGATGTGAACACTTTCAGATTCACTGCCAGTGGCTGTCTGAGCAACACGGCCATGCAGCAATACATTATCTATGGCGATAATGCCACCAGGGCGAACCAATTGCAGGCAACGTTCAAAATAATAGGGAGTAGGTGTTTTGTCTGCATCTATCAGGGCGATGTCGTAATGATTGGTCTGATTAGTGGCGATTAGTTTATCCAGTGTGATTAGCGCCGGTTGCAGGTGTAACTGTATTTTGTGGCTGACTTTAGCCAGTTGCCAATAGCGGCGAGCAATATCGGTATAGGTAACGTTAATGTCACAGGCTGTAATGTGTCCGTCATCAGGCAGCGCCAGCGCCATGGCGGTACTGCTGTAACCGGTAAAAACGCCGATTTCGAGATAATGACGCGCCTGAATCAGCTTGGCCAGCCACACCAGTAATTTTATCTGCTCCTGTGCCATGCTCATGGCACCCTTGCGGTGTTGTGCGGTTTCTGCACGCAGCTGTGCCAGCAAGGGTTCTTCTACAGGATTAATTCCGGCCAGATATTGCGCTAATGCGGGCGTACTCAGACAGGTGTGTTGACTCATAACTGTCCAGCCAGCGATTATTCTGTCAGATAGGTATAGCCTTTTTTCGGCAGTTTGGCAGCAGCAAAATTTGCTTCATCTTCTGGGTTGAGCTGGACATCCCATAACATGCCGCGATGTTTTAGCTGAGTTTGGGCTTCTTCGGGGTGTTTTGCCATAAATTCATTCAGGAATCGGGTAGTGTCAGACTGATAATTGTACATTTTGGTTTGTTCTTGCATATGTTATTCAGAAACGAGTGTAATATTATATACAAATTAGCGCCTACTGGTGTAGATACTGGCCTTATTGCACCAGTTTTGGCAGCGGGGAATGATAAGATATGAGCAGATTGGGTTATACTATGCCGTTTTATTGGTCGTGTTTGCTGCGGCACGCGAGTATTTTTTCATAAATTATTGTATTATTTATGCTAACAAATTGGTTACATAGGGTTTTGCCGCGAAAGAGTATTCGTGGTGGCAGAAAACGGGAAATACCCTTGGCTCAACACAATATTCAGGCAGATGAGCTTAGTTTTGCTGCGGAAAAAGTTATTACGCGCTTGCAGAAAGAAGGATATCAGGCCTATGTGGTGGGCGGTGCTGTGCGTGATTTGTTGCTAGGTGTGACACCTAAAGATTTTGATGTGGCGACTAATGCCACGCCTGAGCAGGTACGCAAGCTGTTCAGGCGCAGCCGCATTATTGGCCGGCGTTTTCCGATTGTACATGTTATGGTTGGTCCGGAAACGATAGAGGTAACAACTTTCCGGGGTGGTGTGGTCAATAGCCACAATGAGCTCGGCCGGATTATGAAAGATGCCAGTTTCGGTACCCTTGAGCAGGATGCAATGCGTCGCGATTTTACTGCTAATGCACTGTACTATGATCCCCAGCGTCAGGTTATTCTGGATTTTCATCATGGAATAGAAGATGTCCGTAACCGTCGTCTGGTAATGATTGGTAATTCACTGGAGCGCTATCAGGAAGATCCGGTACGGATGTTGCGTGCAGCACGACTATCAGGCAAACTTGGTTTTTCTGTCGATAAGCATACATCTAAGCCGATTGCCGAATGTGCGCAATTACTACAACGCGAACCACCAGCCCGGCTATTTGATGAAGTACTGAAGATTCTGTTTAGTGGCAATGCTCAGGCATGTCTGCGTCAAATGGCTGTTCTTGGGTTGAAAAATACTCACCCATTACTTGATGCACTGATGCCGGGTGGTGAAAGTGATGATAATATTGTCGCATTGGCTCTGCATAATACGGATGAACGTCTGCGGGCAGATAAATCAGTTTCGATGGGCTTTGTACTGGCTGCTGTGTTATGGCCTCATATCAGAGATGCATGGCAGCGCGAACAGGCCGCTGGCATGCGTACCAATGCGGCTATGAATGCGGCCATCGCTTCGGAACGACAATATGTGGATAAACGCTGGGGTGTGCCGCAGCGGTATAGTGTTACTATGCGTGAAATCTGGTCTTTACAGCCTCAGTTTGAAAATATGCGCGGGGCACGGCCTTACCGTTTACTTGGTCAGCCACGTTTTCGCGCTGCTTTTGATTTTATGTGTCTGCGTGCAACACTAGGCGAATTGCCGCAGGAAACCGTTCAATGGTGGCAGACTTTTCAGCATGGTTCAGATGCAGAGCGGGAACAGTTAATCTGTGCGGCCATGCAGATGGAAAAAACTTCAACAAGACAAAAACGATATCGTAACAGACGAAATAAGCAATCCAAGCAGGAGGAATTATGAATACAATGACAGCGGTTATTGCTTTAGGGGCAAATCTAAAAAATCCGCGCCAGCAGGTTGAGGCAGCCATGGCGGCTTTAAATCAGCTTGCAGGTGTTCGCGTTAAGGCAATTTCACCACTTTATAAGACTAAGCCGGTAGGGCTGACTGACCAGCCTGATTTTGTCAATGCAGTGGTATTGGTTCATACCACGCTGAGTGCTCCTGAATTGTTAAGCGCTTTGTTAAAGCTGGAAGAGCAGTTGGGTCGGGTACGCAATGTTCCCAATGGTCCGCGAGTTATTGATTTGGATCTGATTGATTACCATCATCAGATTTTTAATGATACTGATTTGGTTCTGCCTCATCCGCGTGCACATGAGCGTGCCTTTGTGATGACTCCGCTGGCTGCCATTGCTCCATATTATGTGATTGGTACACATGGCAGTGCTTCAACTCTGGCTGCGAAATTATTGAAAGCACAGCCGGATGCGGTGACGATTATTACTGATGGTCAGGACTAGGCAGGGAAAATATGGATTATCGCTACATTGTCGTAGAAGGCTCTATAGGCAGTGGTAAATCAGCTTTAAGCCGTCGTCTGGCGCAGTATTTTGATGCCTTACTACTGTCGGAAATACCGGAAAGCAATCCGTTTCTGGAAAAATTTTATCTCAATGCCACTAATCATGGTTTGGCCACCGAGATGCATTTTCTGATACGTCGTTGCGAAGCAATCAATGTAATTTATGCTGAAGATGAGCGCCGTTCACGGATAATTGCTGATTTTCTGCTGGAAAAAGACCAGATATACGTGCCGGTTATTTTGCGCGAAGATGAGCAGACTCTGTACTGGCAAGTCAAGCAGAAAGTGATGCCGAAATTTCCGGTACCCGATTTGGTGATTTATCTGGAAGCAGATGATGATTTGCTGGACAGGCGTCTGCATCAACGGGGTGATGGGTTAATAAATCTGTTTCCTGCGGGCTATCTACAACAGATTCATGCAGAATATCGCCGTTTCTTTCATTTATACCAGCATGCTCCTCTGTTAATTGCTAATACCAATGAGCTGGATTTTCTTGGTAATGACGATCATTTTGAACTGTTGTTAAATACTATTGCTAATATGCAGGGTAGTCGCAACTATTTGAATCTGAGTGAGTAGTTATATTATGAGGCATCTGATAAAGATGCTGTTAATATCTGCGGCTTGTTGTGAATTTGCAGGATGAGGCTGTTGTGAATTTGCTATTTTAATTGGCTATGCTTTTTTTAATATAAGTAAATAAATATCAATGATTCTATTCTGCTTATTTAGAAATTAGCGGAAATATTTTTCAGCTGATAGCGCTGTTAACTGTACTTTTCTCCCGGAAAGTACAGTTTTTATATGTTGGCTTGCACTATAGTGAGCTTTTAGCTGCAAATTCAGCAGTTAATAATACGGGGGAGGGATTCGGGAGGTCATACAGTGCTGTCGGTATCAGTTGCCAAATCTGATATTTGTGCGCAAATTAAATTAATTGTTAGCAATGATCTCTTGAGCTAAAGGATGGATAGTCGCTAGCAAAATATTTGTTAATCTGCTCTGGTAGATCGAGCGTCTGTGGTATTTTGCAGGTCATTAATACAGGCTGGATGCTATTTGCTTTAACTGATACCGATGTCTTTTGTTGATATTTTGACGATAGACAAATCGGCAGTAGCTGCCAGCAGTATCTTTCCAATGAACATAATTAACGGATTTAGCTGTATGCATACTATTCATACTTTAAGAAAAATGAAAGCGGCTGGCGAAAAAATTGCTATGCTTACCTGTTATGATGCCAGTTTTGCCCGCCTGATGAGTGATGCAGGTGTTGATGTGCTGCTGATTGGTGACTCGCTTGGCATGGCGGTACAAGGGCAAACTTCTACCATTCCGGTTAGTGTAGAGGATATTTGTTACCACACGGCTGCGGTGGCGCGTGGCAATCAGCAGGCGCTAATTGTGGCCGATTTGCCATTTGGTGCCTACCAGCAAAGTAAGGAACAGGCTTTTGCAGCAGCGGTGCGCCTGATGGTGGCTGGTGCACACATGGTTAAACTTGAAGGTGGCGCTTGGATAGCAGAAACCACGCAGTTTTTGCAGCAGCGCGGTATTCCGGTTTGTGCGCATATTGGGCTTACTCCGCAATCTGTGCATACGCTGGGCGGCTATAAGGTACAGGGTCGTGGTGAGGCCGCGGCACAATTGCTGGCAGATGCTCAGGCACATGCTCATGCAGGGGCGGATATGGTGCTGATGGAATGTGTACCAGTACAGCTGGCCGCGCAGGTTACTGCTACAGTAAGCTGTCCTACTATCGGTATTGGTGCTGGTGTGGATTGTGATGGGCAGGTACTGGTAATGCACGATATGCTGGGTATTTATCCGGGTAAAACAGCCAAATTTGTTAAAAACTTTATGCAGGGAAATGACACTATTCAGGCTGCAATCAGCACTTATGTAAATCAAGTAAAGGCAAAAGTGTTTCCGGGTATGGAGCACAGTTTTACTGACTGATTATTTTAGTTAAGATTGTGTTTCTGTTTGAAATAATTATCTGTTTGCCCGTCTTTGTCTTTACAAACGGGCAAATCAGATAGTATGCGGATATTTGCATAAACTTGTTTTTTTTGCAGAAAGTATATATAAGTTAATCCGTTGACTAATAGAAATATTTAGAGAGATACCTATGGCACTGGCCAAGCCTTACCCCCGTGCAATGACTATTGCCGGTTCTGATTCCAGTGGTGGTGCTGGTATTCAGGCGGATTTAAAAACTTTTGCTGCGCTTGGTGCATATGGTACCAGTGTCATTACGGCCATTACTGCGCAAAATACTTTTGGTGTACAGCAGGTGATGGTTGTCCCTCCGAATATGATTGAGGCACAATGTGCCGCGGTGATGTCGGATATTCGGATTGATGCGGTTAAAATCGGTATGCTCGCCGATGTTGAGAGTATTCATACTGTGGCGGAAGTCTTACAGCAGTATCATCTGCCTTTTACTGTATTGGATCCGGTGATGGTGGCCACATCTGGTTCTGCGTTGTCAATAGAAAATACTGTACAGGCGCTGAAACAACGGCTAATGCCACTGGCGGATGTTCTTACCCCCAATCTGTTTGAACTGTCTACATTAACGCATAGGCCGATTGCCACCAGCGATCAGGAAATGCTGGAACAAGGGCAGATATTGTTGGATGAAGGGTGTCAGGCCGTACTGGTAAAGGGAGGACACCGTAATGATTCTGAAGAGGCAACTGACTGGCTGCTGGAAGTAGGCTGCGAACCGGTATGTTTCAAAAGTTTACGGATTAAAACTTCTCATACACATGGTACTGGCTGCACTCTTTCCGCTGCAATAGCTGCTTTACGTCCCAAGCATGAGAATCTGGTTAATGCGGTGGCAGCAGCCAAAAGCTATGTGCATGGTGCGATTGATGCAGGCCAGCACTGGCATCTTGGTCATGGTTATGGTCCGTTAGCCCATTTCTGGCGCATAAAACGTGATTAATGGTTTCATCTATATGTTAAAATTGGCTACTTGACAACTAATCGGGGTAAGGCAGGAATTGTCCTTATTCAGACAGGGGGAGTGCTAATGCAGACATGGCATCAGGCAATTGGTGCAGAGAAACAGCAACCGTATTTTCAGCGTATTCTTGAGGTAGTACGAGCGGAAAGGTTAGCCGGTAAGATAATCTATCCGCCTGCTCAGGATGTGTTCAACGCATTTAAGGCAACTGAATTTGCTCAGGTTAAGGTGGTGATTCTTGGGCAGGATCCTTATCATGGTCCGCAGCAGGCACATGGTTTATCTTTTTCTGTACGGCAGGGTATTGCCATTCCACCTTCATTAGTGAATATCTATAAAGAGCTGGCGGATGATATCCCCGGTTTTCAGATTCCACAGCATGGCTATTTGCAGTATTGGGCAGAACAGGGTGTATTGTTACTCAATACTGTTTTAACTGTACGTGCGGGACAGGCTCATTCACATGCTGAGCTAGGCTGGGAAACTTTTACCGACCAAGTAATTGCAGTACTGAATGCTCAACGTGAGCATATTGTATTTATGCTGTGGGGCAGTCATGCTCAGAAAAAGGGTGCCATGATTGATCGGCACAAGCATCTGGTGTTATCGGCGCCACATCCATCGCCTTTATCGGCTTATCGGGGCTTTTTTGGCTGCAAACACTTTTCCAAAGCCAATGCATACTTGCAAGAGCACGGTATGAGCCCGATTGACTGGCAGCTATAAAGCATGCTGTTTACCGGCCAGCATATGGCAGCTACGCTTTTCAGGTAAATAACCTTGTTCTGCCTTGCTGGAAAGCATCATTAAAACCATGTTAAATCTAAACCCGCAACAACACGAAGCGATTCATTATCTTGCCGGGCCGCTATTAGTGCTGGCTGGTGCGGGTAGTGGCAAAACGCGCGTCATAACTGAAAAAATTGCCTACCTGATTACTCAGGCAAATTATCCGCCACAGCAGATTGCAGCCATCACTTTCACCAATAAAGCAGCACGGGAAATGCAGGAACGGGTGGGGCATTTACTGCGCAAACCGCAAACTCGAGGTTTGACTATATGTACCTTTCATTCACTGGGTATGCGCTTTCTGCGCGAAGAGGCAGCTGCGGCCGGATATAAGAAACAGTTTTCCATTCTGGATAGTGCCGACGCCGGCAAAATTATCAGCGAGTTACTGGGCAGTAGTGGCCGGGAAATGGTATTCAAAGCGCAACACCAGATTTCACTGTGGAAAAACAGTCTGCTCACACCTGAAGCAGTTATTCGACAGGCAGAAGACCCTTGGACGCATCAGATCGGGCAGTTATACGCTTCCTATCAGGATACTCTAACCAGTTATCAGGCTGTGGATTTTGATGATTTAATTCGTATACCGGTTGAGCTGTTACAAACAGACGCAGATATTCGCTATAAATGGCAATTACGTTTGCGTTATTTACTGGTCGATGAATGTCAGGATACCAATACCTGCCAGTATGCCTTAATGCGACTGCTTACCGGTGCAGAGGGTAAGTTCACGGCAGTAGGTGATGATGATCAGAGTATCTATGCGTGGCGTGGTGCCAATATGGAAAACCTGCGGCTGTTACAGCAGGATTATCCGGATTTGAAAATTATTAAGCTGGAGCAGAACTACCGTTCTACAGCACGCATATTGCGTGTTGCCAATCAGGTTATTGCACATAATCCCAAGCTGTTTGCTAAAACCTTGTGGAGTGAATATGGTCTTGGCGACATGATTGATGTGATTGCCTGTAAAAATGAAACCCATGAAGCTGATTTGGTAGTCAGCCGGATTGCCCATCAGAAGCTGGTTGGTGGCGATGCGGTGCATTACCGGGATTTTGCCATTCTGTACCGTGGTAATCATCAGGCAAGGGTATTTGAAGAGGCCTTGCGCAGCCGGCGCATCCCATACCGGCTTTCCGGCGGACAGAGTTTTTTTGATAAGGCCGAAATCAAGGATGTGCTTGCCTATGTGCGTTTGCTGGCCAATCCCGATGATGATCCGGCATTTTTACGCGCGGTGACAACACCGCGGCGAGGGGTGGGCGAGACCACGCTGGCCAAACTGAATAATTATGCCAAGGTGGCACAGTGCAGTCTGTTTGAAGCGGCACGCAGTATGGAGGCAATGGTAGAACTGTCGCCAAAAAGCCGCGAACCTTTACTGCAGTTTATGGCCATGCTGTCTGATTATCAGGCACGAGCCAGCACAGAATCTGCCGGTAGTCTGCTGCATAATCTGCTGGCTGATATCGCTTATGAAGCGCATCTGCTCAATACCGAAGAAGGGCGCGCAGGAGAAATCAAGTGGTGCAATGTTCGGGATTTACTTGGCTGGATAGGCAAAAAAGGTGAAGAAGACGGCAAAAATATCCTTGAAATAGCCCAGACGATTGCTCTGATGACATTGCTGGAGGGCAAAGAAGATGAAGATGCGGATATGGTAAGCATGTCAACACTGCATGCTTCTAAAGGACTGGAATACCCTCATGTATTTCTGGTGGGTTGTGAAGAAGGTGTTTTTCCTCATGCCGATAGTGTAGAAGAAGGCAATATTGATGAGGAACGCCGACTGATGTATGTGGGTATTACCCGGGCACGGCAAACCCTCACACTGACCCATTGCCATAAACGCAAACGTGCCGGCTCATGGGAGTTTCATGAACCCAGCCGTTTTATTGATGAGATGCCGGCTGAAGACATTCGTTTACTTGGACGCAAGGGCAGTGAACCTATTGTCAGCCAGTCAGAAGGAAAAAGTATTCTGGCCAGTATGATGGCACGGCTGGATAGTCTGCAATCCTGACGGTGCTTAGCTTACTGCTGTGGCATGTGGTGTTGTCAATTCCATGTTAAACTAGTCACTGTTTGCTGCCTGTGCAGTTTATTATGGAAAAATGTTATGAAAATCGCCAAAAACTCTGTTGTGATGCTGGATTATGAAATGTTTAATGCTGATAACCAGCTGATAGACAAAACTGAAGAACCGATTAGCTATTTGCATGGCGGTTATGACGGTATTTTTCCACTGGTGGAAGAGCAATTACATGACAAAGAAGTAGGCGATGTAGTCGATGTTACACTGGCACCGGATGATGCATTTGGTGAACAGGAAGAAGACCTGATTCGCATTGAACCGCTGGATGTTTTTCCGGTTGAAGTGGAAGTGGGCATGATGTTTGAAGCTGATGACCCGGAAACTGGTGAGGTAATGGTATACCGCATTACTGATGTGGCCGATGGTAAAGCAGTGGTGGACGGTAATCATCCATTGGCTGGCCAGCGTATTCGCTTTATCGCCACAGTGAAAGATATTCGTCCGGCTACTGCTGAAGAGCTGGAACATGGTCATGCACATGGTGCGCACGACCATCATCACTGATTACTGATATAGCCGTTTTGTGGCTATAACGCAGACATAAAGGGAATATTTGCTCAGAGCTGAATATTCCCTTTATTGTTATCTGTTAACTGGCACTGGCTGTGTTGTGCAGACAGACAGAAAATGATTGTATTTTGGCTGCCAGTTCACAGTACCAGAGACAGACGGTATGATATAACCATGCATTAATTTTCTTATTGATGGCATCATGACTCCCGCACAAATTCTCGCCACTGCCCGCCCATATTCACTGTTTCTAAGTCGTTTACTGGATAATCATCTGCTTGATACAGACAGACTTTATTCATGGCTGCAACGACCTCTAAAGTCAGAAGATTTTTACAGTTTTGCCGATTGGGCGCAATTACAGGTCAGTGAACATGAAGCCGAACTGGCACGGCAGTTACGTCTGCTGCGTCGTTATGTGATGGCACATATCATGGCGCGTGATTTGGCGCGCGTGAGTGATTTGGCTGAGGTCACCACCACCATTACCCATCTGGCTGATTTTGCCATCAATGTCGCCGAACAGTATGCACATGCATACTATGCAGACCTGTATGGCGAACCAATTGGCTACCATAGTGCTACGCCTCAGCGCCTCAGTGTCGTGGGTATGGGCAAAATGGGTGGTTATGAGCTGAATGTTTCTTCTGATATTGATTTGATTTTCGTTTTTCCCGAAGCCGGCGACACCAATGGCAAACGGCAAAAGAGTAATCAGGAGTTTTTTACCAAAATTGGTCAGAAAATCATCGCTCTGTTAAATGATATTACTGGCGATGGGCAGGTTTTCCGCGTTGATATGCGTTTGCGTCCAGATGGTGATGCCGGCGCACTGGTGATTAATGAAACGGCACTGGAACAGTATCTGATCCAGCACGGGCGGGAATGGGAGCGCTATGCATGGACAAAAGCGCGCCTGATTACGGGTCACCCGAATAATATAGCGGCACTGGTACGACCGTTTGTGTACCGTAAATATCTGGATTTTAATGCCTACGATGCCATGCGCAGCCTGCATCAGCAGATTCAGCGAGAAGTTACCCGTAAGGGCATGGCCGATAACATCAAACTTGGCGCTGGTGGCATCCGTGAAGTGGAATTTGTCGCACAGATTTTCCAGTTGATACGTGGCGGACAAGTACGCAGTCTGCAACTGAAAGGTACACAGGAAACGCTTCATACACTGCTACAGCAGGGTATGCTGCAACGGGATAATGTAGACACATTGTTGCAGGCATACCATTTTCTGCGTGATACCGAGCACCGGTTGCAATACTGGGATGACCAGCAAACTCAGATGCTGCCCACTGGTGCTGAACAACAGCAAATGCTGGCACAGAGTATGGATTATGCCAATTATGCTGATTATCTGGCTGCACTGAATCTGCATAGAGAGGCCGTAAACCAGATTTTTAATGCCATATTTATTGATCCAGACGATAAAGCCAAGCCGCAAAATCCGGATATGGTACGCGTATGGCAGGATGAAGGTGACTGCGAAGAAAAAACAGCTCTGCTGGCAACGTATGGATTTGATGCTAAAAATGTATTGCCACGTCTGCGACAGTTACATCATGGTAGCCAGTACCGACAGCTGTCACCCGCAGCGCAACAGCGTTTTGATGAAATGATACCAGCCGTGCTTAGTGTGGCAGCCAAATATCCCCAGCCCGACACCACTTTAACCCGCTTACTGGATTTTCTCGAAGCCATAGGACGGCGCAGCTCCTATCTGGCTTTTATGCATGAGCGCCCGGAAGCACTGGAAAAGCTGGCCGGGCTGATGAGCCAGAGTAGCTGGGTGGCTACCTATTTACAACAGCATCCGGTATTGCTGGATGAACTGCTCAGCAATGAATTAATGCGTATAGATACCGACTGGGCAGCACATGCACAGGAGCTGGTACGTTTACTTGATGACTGTCATGGGGATGTTGAAACACAAATGGATGTGCTGCGCCGGTTTCAGCATGCGTGGACTTTCCGTCTGGCCGTGCAGGATTTGGCCGGTTTGTGGACTGTGGAAGCATTATCTGACCAGCTTTCTGCTCTGGCCGATTTAATCATTCAAACCGCATTGGCAAGAGTGTGGGCGCAATTGCCGCGCCGGCACACCGATACTCCTCATTTTGCCGTGATTGGCTATGGTAAACTGGGTGGCAAAGAACTGGGCTATACTTCTGATCTGGATCTGGTTTATATTTTTGCCGATGACCATCCGGATGCTATCGATATCTATACCCGTCTGGCACGTCGGTTGACTAGCTGGCTTACCGTCCCCACTGGTGCCGGTATGCTCTACGATATTGATTTACGCCTGCGCCCGAACGGCGATTCAGGTTTTACTGTTACCCATATACAGGCATTTGAACGCTATCAACGTGAAAATGCATGGATATGGGAGCATCAGGCCTTAACCCGTGCACGTTTTATCGGTGGAGACAGCAGTGTGGGTACACGCTTTGATGCTGTGCGGAATGAAATTTTGTGCCGCCAGCGTAATATAGATGAGTTACGTGCCGAAATCATTGCCATGCGTGAAAAAATGTTTCCTACTCATCCTCCCGTAAACAGCAATGTGAAATATGCTCGCGGCGGTGTCGTGGATGTTGAGTTCATCGTGCAGTATCTGATACTGGCCTACGCACATCAGTATCCGCAATTATTACAGAATTACGGCAATATCGCTCTGCTCAGTATTGCAGCCGAACTAGGGCTGGTAGACAGCAGGCTGGCCGAAAGCAGTCGCATTGCTTACCGCTATTATCGTCAGCAGCAACATAATACCCGCCTGCGCGATGCTGTCACGCCCCCTGTAGACGCTACTTTACTGGCACATTATCAGGTAGTGAAGCAGCTATGGACGCAAGTGTTTGCAGCCGCGCCGGCCGAATGATTGCGTCCAGAAATCTGCTCAAACTATACCAGCAGAAATAAAATCCTTATTCCTCAGCACAATTACTCCATTGTACTGCTTGAAATAAACAAAGTAGACAGCGTACAATCAAAGACCACACTACCTTTTCAAACTGGTCTATCGTAGTGAACCAACTGATATTTGACTTTGATGATCGCAGCTATCCCGGATTTGATAAATTTCTTGGCCATACCAATGCAGAACTGATTTATGTGCTACAACAGCAGGCCGACCCGTTTATCTTTGTCTGGGGCGAGGCCGGCAGCGGTAAAAGCCACTTACTCAAAGCATGGGTGGCACAGGCACAATCGCGCGGGCTGAAAGCTGAATATGTTGATGCCGCCAGAGAGGGGCTTGGCTACTGGTTGTTTGACCTTGACTGCGTGGCCGTAGACCAGATTGAATTGCTCAGTGCCACCGAGCAGCAGCTACTGTTTTCTCTCTTCAACCATTTTCGTAACAGCCGCCACGGTAATTTACTTCTGAGCTCAGCTATTCCGCCTCAGCAGCTTATGATTCGTGAAGATTTACGTACGCGCATGGCCTTTTGTCTGGTGTACGAAATCAAGCCATTAAGCGATGAAGAAAAATTCAATGCACTGGTAGGCATGGCACATGCACGGCAGATACCTGTAGATGCCGAAGTTATCCGCTACCTGCTTGCTCACTGGCGACGCGATCTGGATAGCCTGCTGCTGATGCTCAATACCCTAAATGATTATTCACTGGCGCAGGGAAGGCGCATCACCCTCACATTATTGCGCCAGCTACTCAAACAACAGGAGCATGCATGAATCTGGCTATTTTTGACCTTGACCATACTCTGATTAACTGTGATTCGGATAATGAATGGCCGAAATATCTGCTGCAAAAAGGGTTGGTAGACAAAGCCTTTGTTGATATGAAAAACCATAAATTCTATCAGGATTACCTCAATGGCTGTCTGGATATAGATGAATTTCTACAATTTCAGCTCGCTCCTCTGGCACGTTTCAGCCGGGATGAGCTGGATGAGATGCATGCTGAATACATGCGTGATTTTATTGTGCCGCATATTTCTACTATGGCAAAATTGCTGATACGGGGACATCGTGAAGCCGGCGATGAAATGTTACTGTTATCTGCCACCAATGAATTTATTATCGCTCCGATTGCGAAAACATTTGGTATTCAGAATATTATCGGTGTACAGTTGGAAACGGATGCGGCAGGTAATTATACTGGCCGCTATATCGGTACGCCTAGTTTTAAAGAGGGCAAAGTTACCCGTCTGCATCAATGGCTGGCACAGCGCGGGCAGCAACTAAGCGATTTTGCTAAAGTTTATTTCTATAGTGATTCACACAACGATCTGCCTCTGCTGGAAGTGGTAACTGATCCGGTAGCCGTTAATCCTGATGAGAAACTGGCGCAATATGCGCATCTCCACGGCTGGCCGATACTCAATTTCATGTAAAGGATACAGCATGAGCGCAACAGAAAAAATGCAGATTGTCGATTATAGCGACCGCTATCATGCAGCTTTTCGGGATTTAAATGCAGCATGGATAGCCAAATACTTTGAAATGGAAGACAGCGATTATCAGCTACTGGATAATCCCAGACAGGCCATCATTGAAAAGGGTGGTTACATACGGGTTGCACTGGATAATGGAAAGCCCGTAGGTGTATGTGCGCTGGTAAAACTGGATGGTAACCCCTACGATTTTGAACTGGCCAAACTGGCTGTAGCACCAGAAGCTCAAGGCAAACACATTGGTACACAATTAATAGAGGATATGATAGCTAAAGCGCGAGAATTGGGAGCAAAAAAGCTGTATATAGAAAGCCATACCAGCCTGAAACCGGCCATTCATCTGTATCAGAAAGCTGGCTTTAAAGAAATCACTGGCCATTCCCCCACATTTAGCAGAGTGAATATCCAGATGGAGCTTATTCTGTAAAATTCGGAATATAACGGCGTATACAGTTGCGTATCATGCCTGTATGTGGCAAAAAAAGCCAGTGTATCTGTCAGCGAATACGCTGGCTGCTTTTTAGACTCAAAGCATTATTATTTTATGTTTTTTGCATGATGTGGGTTGATAGCATGTGCCTGTTGCCTGATTTCGGCTATACAGTAGCGCCATATTCCTGTCAGTGTATTTAAACTGCCAGAGAAATTCAGCATTTCTAGCATACTTATCGTAGCCATGCTACCCAGATTTTCACGTTCTATTAATAGCTTGCCCAGTATTTGCATTAGTTCCTGCAAAATATAATCTTCTTTTTCACAGCAGTATAGCAGCAGTGTACGCTCTTCTTGACTAATCAGCCTGGCTTTCTCTGCTACCGATAAATTTGGATTGCAAATAATGCCTACAGCCTGAGCATTGAGCAGAAGAGTGGCGGCACCATTTGCCAGTTGTGGTGATATTTAGTTATAGCATATTTCCTATTTCAGTATTGTTATTGAAAATAGCTATGCTAATTCATAATACATGGTAAGAGAGGCTTTATAACACAATTCTTTTAATAATAAATTACTTTGATTATTGCGATATCAGAAGATTGAAACTAAACATTCAGTTGTATATAACATAGCAATCATAGTGTTGGCATTTTAAATAAACTGTTTTAAAGTATTAACAATTGATGTTTTATGCAAACAATAAAGATATATGATTACTTTAGCTCAAGGCACTGTATTAAATAATAAGCAGATGTGCGAATTATTTCTCTGCTCTCCACAAGGTGGGATGCGTAAATCAAATAAAACAAACACATTAGTGCTCATTACTAATCATCTCGACTCTGTATATAATGATGTATGGGAAAATGATATTTTACATTACACTGGTATGGGGCAATCAGGTAACCAGTCTTTGGAATTTGCTCAAAACAAAACTTTAGCTAATATTGAGAAGAATGGTGTGCAAGTACACTATTTTGAAGTATTAAAAGAACATGAATATACATATATAGGTGAAATGCTCAAAGCAGGGGAGCCTTATATTGCTCAACAATTAGATGTGAGAAACCAATGGCGCCAAGTTTATATTTTTCCACTGCGATTGAAGCAAGGTGGCTTACCGGTTGAAATGATAAACCATCATGAAAATGATAGATTATCTGCATTAAAGCGCTTATCAGATAAAAGGCTAGTAGCTAAGATTCAACAACAAACGCTAGAATTTAAACAGGCTAATAAAATAACAGTGAGAACACCGCGCTATCGGCGCAGTATGGAGTTAGTAGAATATGTAAGGCGCCAAGCTCAAGGTTATTGTGACTTATGTGAACAGCCTGCACCCTTTGCTAATAAAGACCATCAACCTTATTTGGAATGTCATCATGTAATATGGCTATCGCAAAACGGCGCAGATTCGTTAGATAATATAGTAGCCTTATGTCCTAATTGCCATCGAAAGATGCATATTGTGCAAGATGAAAATGATATTAAGAAATTAATCGAAATTGCCCGCAATCGTCAGCGCTTATTAAGCACAAATTTCTAATTAGGGAAAAAATTTATTTATAGAATAAACAAGTAATATCTATCAACTAAATTATCAAAAAATATTTCAGGAAAAAACATTTATATATATTAATTTAACTTTCCCAATGTGTTGTTGACTAACATTAAGTGTTCAGCTTCTTATGGATGAATGTTGATAAATAATTAATTATTCAGCTTATTTCTTGCCGTTTAATTTAGTAAACGACAATACATAATTTTTATGTTTTACTCCTCTGCTTCTTTTACTCTGATAATGTCAGTTTTTTCAAAGCCAGCTCTATATTAAATATACAATCAACTAAATCACTTTTATGCGTACATGCAACAATTAATATAGGAGGTTTCACAACGCCAGATATCAATCTGACTTTAGTTGCTCCAGCAGTGATTTTAAGTTCGCCATATAATGGCTTTCCAATAATAGTATTGGGCAAACGATCACGACTAAAAGCAATCTTTTGTGCACATGCTGCTAAAAGAAATAATATGAATAAGAACATTATTTTTTATAATTGTTATAACATCCTCGTAAATACCAAATTATTTATATTGGCGGTTGTATATATAAATCTGTAATTTCTATTAATTGTTTGTGAATTAAGTCTGAGTTGGCTAATTTTCTGTTGTATTAAATTCTGTTATAGCACCAGTATGGCACGAAAATCGTTGATATTGGTGCGGGTGGGCGTGGTTAGCAGTAGCTGTTCTGTCGTGGCAAAGAAGTCGTAAGCACGGTGTTGCTGGAGCATGGTGGCGGCGCATAATCCGTTTTGTTGTGCTTTGAGCAGGCTGTCTGGGGTAAGCCATGCGCCGGCGTTGTCTTCACTGCCATCAATGCCGTCGGTATCAGCTGCAAGAGCGTAGATGTTATCAGCACCATTTAAGGCAATAGCCAGTGCCAGCAGAAATTCGCTGTTACGGCCGCCGCGTCCCTGTTGCTGATTCAAGGTAACGGTGGTTTCACCGCCACTAAGAATTAGCAGTGGCTTGCCGGTCTGGCGCTGATGACGCTGAAACAGGGCAATTCCGGCCATGACCTGAGCAACTTCCCGTGCTTCACCACCAATACGGTCGCCCAGATAAAGTACATCGATGTTTTGATTTTGTGCCCAATTTTGCGCGGCGCTGAAGGCCTGATGCGGGGTAATGATGATATGTGCGCTGCTATTGGGGAGTTTTTTAGGTGTTTCTGCTGCGGCTGTGTGCAGATAGGTGGCGACACTGGCGGGCAGGTTGAGCTGATACTGGTTTACGATACTTTCTATGTCGGCCAGTGTGGTTGGATCAGCTACTGCGGCGCCGGAACCGATGGTGCTGATATCGTCGCCGACTACATCGGATATGGCCAGTGTGGTGATGTGTGCTGGCGCAGCTGCTTCTGCCAGCCGGCCGCCCTTAATGCGCGACAGATGTTTGCGCAGGGTATTCATAGCTTCTATGGGAACACCGTGGCTGAGCAGCTGACGGTTGATGTTTTGTTTGTCGGCCAGTGTGATGCCCGCTACCGGCAGGGTGGTTAGGGCTGATGCTCCGCCTGATACCAGATAATATACCTGATCATCTGCATTTAACCCGCTTACAGCATTGAGTAAGGCCTGAGCGGCTGCCTGTCCGGCAGAATCCGGCAGGGGATGGCTGGCTTCCAGTACTTGGATTTGCTTTGTTGGGACACTATGGCCGTAACGGGTAACAACCACGCCGGATAGGGGTGGATAATCCTGTGGCCAGATTCTTTCCCATTCGGCAGCCATGGCTGCTGCTGCTTTGCCTGCGCCCACGACAATTACCCGGCCATGTGGTTTTTGTGCTGGCAGCCATGCGTTCATTTTATTAATCGGGCTGGCTTCTTGGATGGTGTAGTGAAACAGTTGCTGTAAAAAGCTGATGGCGTTGGCGTGGTTAAGCATGTGGTTTTCTCCTTTGACTATTTAACTGAGTTTTAGCCGGTTCGGTCGGTTGCAAATTTCATGGCCAGAAAGTCGATAAAGCTGCGTACTTTGGCACTGAGAAATTCACGGTTCATATAGGCGGCATACAGAGTAGGGCTTTCCCGATGGGCAATATGACTGATAGTCTGTAAGCGCTGTTGTTCGATATCTTCTTTTATCATCCACTCAGGCAGGTAGGCCAGTCCCATATGGTTGAGTGCCATCTGGTGTAATAGCAGGGCGCTGTTGCTGGTACAAGCAGGGATAAGAGGTAAGTCAAGATGGACATACTGTGGTAACAGGCCATAGTGCTGTTTCAAATCGGCCAAGGTATGCGGTATACCGTGCTGGTGCAGATATTGCGGGCTGGCTACCCATAAAAAATTAATTTTGGTAATGGGTTTGACAATCAGGTTTGGTTCAGGATTATTGGTAACACGCAAAGCCAGATCGATTCCTTCGGCCACTAAATCCGTACGCTGGCTGTCGAGATAGACGGACAGGGTCACATTTGGATATTGTTGCCGGTATTCAGCAATCAGTTCGCCGAAATGGCGTGAGGCACACCAGTTGGGAGCGGTAATTTTAAGCAAACCCTGTGGCTTAACTGTACCAGCCTGTGCCATGTGTTTGGCTTCGGAAAGTGTATCAAGCGCTTCTACACAACGATGATAGTATTCTTGTCCAGCTTCGGTAAGGCTGATGCGGCGGCTGGAGCGGTTGAGCAGTTTCGCCTGTATGCTTTTTTCCAGATGATGCAGGTGCTTGCTGGCCATTGCTGTGGAAATATCCATTAATTCAGCTGCTCTGGTAAAGCTGCCTAATTCTACTATATTACGGAAAACCCACATACTTTGTAAGGTGTCCATTCAGTTTCTTTACAGGAAATAATTATTCTATAAAAATGATATCGTTTCTCAGTGGTAAATTCAATACACTTGCGTTCGTTTTCTTTTTTATGGACAAAGAGAAGGAATTATCATGATTCATACGCAAAAAATTCATACTGAGGGTGCTGGCTATGCTTTAGGTTTATTACGGCTGGTTACGGCATTTTTGTATATCCAGCATGCCACGGCGAAATTCTGGCAATGGCCGCTATCGATGACTGACGGACATGGCGCAGTGCCGTTATTCTCGATGATGGGCGCGGCAGGTGTGTTGGAGTTAATGGGTGGTGTTTTATTGCTACTTGGTCTGTTTGTGCGGCCTACAGCTTTTATTTTATGCGGACAGATGGCGGTAGCATACCTGTTTATTCATATGCCGTCTGCCGGTATGCATACTTTGCTTATGCCACAATTGAATAAGGGTGAGATGGCGGTATTGTACTGCTTTATTTTCCTGTATCTGTCTGTGGCAGGTGGTGGTCGTTTGGCGGTGGATAACTGGCGAAAATAATTTTTTGATTAGTGTCAGTAATTGATTTTCTGCTGTATATAGGAGCAGGTATGTCGCTGACATTCCTGCTGGAACTGGGCTTTGGGACGGCAATATCAGCCAGATATGCGCAATGCTGATGAAGTTGTGCCAGCTTGGAAAACTGTCTGGTATTAATGATGGGTAATTACGCTGTGTTTACCAGTATTGTGATTTGATATTGATAAAATTAAAATAATTTTAAATTTATGCTGATTCTATTATCTATTGTACATGAGAATGCTTTGGTTGGATGTAATTCTTTAGGTTATATTGATGTTTTTTAGATAATAAATTAATTTTGGTTTTAATCTTAGATTAAAAAGTTGATAGGGATAAAAAACGAATGCATATGCGATTAGATTATTTTTGTGTATTTAGTGCTCTTTGTTATCCGCTATTTTGGTGAAAATTAATATGGATGATGTTGGTTTGTTGTCAATTATTGGTGCTGTTTTTGGTATCGATTGTGTTGATGATTATAAGTTTTATTATTTTTATCAATAAATGTGGCTGTAAATCTGTAACATTGTTGATATCTGTATTGATTGTTATAACAATTAAAATATGTCTGATGCTGGGTAAAATAATAAAATCAGATATGCAATATATGCAAAAAAGATTCTAAAGTTTTTAATTTATTCAGATGTTATAGGGAGTTAGGCGACCAATATGGATACTGATTATTTATTTATCTTTATTCAATGAATCAGCCCCAAGCAGATTAAACTAGATATAAAGTTTTCAGAGTGCTTGTGACCATGTTAGAAAATATTCTGGTTTTACACTCTGAAAACTCTGATGTGTGAAGTGAATTAATCAAAGCGGCGGGTATAACGGATCTCACCACCTGCTGATTCTGTTCCTATATGTACGATGCTTTGCAGGGCACGGCTCAATTGGTAGGTAATGCTGACTGTCTGCGTGGCACTTTCAATTCCGTACAGATAGCTGATATACAGGTTGTTGGTCAGATGTTTGCCGATGGTAATGGCCTGTTCTGCCGGGTTCATTTCACCGGTTTGGTTGTTGCGGGTTTGCTGGCTGGTAAAACCGATTTCGTCAAGCAGTCCAAGTTTGTCGTTCAGGCCTCCGGCCAGCCAGGCGCTGGCTGCGGCCGCAATGGCTGCTTCGTCGCCGGCACTGCCACTGCTGGGGCGATTCAGTATCAGCCATGACAGTTTGTCTTTTTCGCTCATGGCTTCGTTGGCTATGAGATTGATGCGCGGGCTGTCGAGACGTCCCAGTGCTTCAACGCCGGCACCTACTTGTGAATAGCGGCGTTTGGCGCGGATTTTCAGGTTGGGATTATCCATCGGCCCCACAAAGGAGATGGTGCTGCCGTGCTGAATCACCAGATACTGTCCGTAAGCTTTATACTGGCCGCGAACTACGTTTACGGTGCCGACAATCTGGATGGTGCCGCCGGGGTTGGCGGTGGCAGTTAGCTGGCCGCCAAGCAGGACGTCGATACCTTCGCCGCTGAAACGGAAAGCGTCATTCAAGTCTAAATCAAGGTTGAGACGGATTGGGGTAGCACGCTGTTGTTTGGTTGTTTTTTCGCGACCGAGTACGACAACGTCGTCGTCAAGTTGGGGCATACCGGATTTTTGCATACCAAAGAGACCGTTATCTACTTTGAGTTTGCCACTTAAAACGATGCCATGAGCAATGGTATAGAGTAGTTGGGTATCTCCGCTGAGGGTAAGGCGGCGGTTTATCTGATCAAAGATATTGTAGTGGTCAAGGTGGGCGGTAACGTTGATATCAGGTGTGAGTTTGGTCATATCAACAACGCCGTTGAGTTTGATGGTGCCATCGCGGCGAGCAAAGTTGAGACTATCTATCAGCCAGCGCCGTCCCTGAAAATGGCTTCTGAGGGTGCCATTCTCAAGGATGGTGCCGTTGGCCTGATCGCGGTAATAAAGATCGTTACCGGTGAGGCTGCCATTGAGCAATGGTTCATTCAGATGCCCGCTGATGGTGGCATCAGCATGCATACTACCTTTGAGCTGCATGCCGATGGGCAGCAGGTTGCGGGTGGAGCTGAGATCGGGGCTGTCAATTTTGATGTGCCCGCTGATGGGTGCGCTGCTGATTTTGCCATTGCTGTTTGGGGTAATAATCAGTACGGCATCGGTAGTGCCATAGCGAGTAAGGCCGTTCAGGTGGTTATTGATACGGCCATTCTGGAACTGGGTATCCAGCCGTGCGTTTTGTAAGCCAAGTTTTTGCTGGTGTTGGGGCAGGGTGATGTCGCCACCTTGCTGAAAGAGTTTCAAATAGCCCTGCATATTACGGCTATAGCTGAAATTCCAGTCGCCTCCAATGACCAGATTCTGTTCAACGGGCAATTCGATGATGTTGTGCAGTTCACGCAAAGCCAGATTGCTAGCAGATCCTCGGGTAGTCAGACCTTTGTCTTTATCCCAGTTGAGGTTGTTCAGGTTGAGGCTACCACCCAGTGCTGCCCAGCGTGCATTCTGCATGCTGATACGTTCGGTTCCGGCTTCAAGCTGGATGGGACTCAGCAGTTTCAGGTTGAGGGCACCGCTGATATCCAGTGCGTTAACCCGTCCACGCCATTGGTGGTTTTTATCCAGACCACCGTAAGAGTTGATGTTCAGTTGATAGGGTTTACCCTCAAGAGACAGGCTGCTGTTGCCCTGTAACTGGTGCTGGTTGCCACGACCGTTGATTTTGATATTGGTATTATTGATGACGGTGGGTTTGCTGCCATCGCTACTGGCAATGTTGATATGGTCGGCAGTCATATTAACCAGCAAAGGCTGATTGATGTCTGGGGAAGCGATGATTTTAAAATCTAGCTGATTGATGTTAAGTAGCTGGCCGATTTGTAGATTGCGCGCAGCACCACTTAGATTGGCTGTGATTTTTTTCGGTTCGCCGGCGATAAAGCCTTTGGTGTTAAGCAGGCCTTTCATGCCAAATCCGAATAGCCCCAGATTAGGTGCGTTAATGTCGAGATTAAGTTTATCGTTGGCTTTGCCGAAGCTGCCACGGGTGATAATCCGGTTCTGGCCGGCGTTGAGGTTGATGTTGGCCTGTTCCAGATGTTGGTTGCGATAACTGATGGTAGCTTTGCCTGAAAGTGCTGCACCGGAGAGTATGCTGTTATGCCATAGCATGTCTGCCTGAATCATGGGTTGTTGTGCCAGCTGGCCGTTGATGTTGATGTGGCCGTTAATGCTGCCAGTAGGAAAGCTGGTATTGATTTTGGCAGGATTAAAGTTGTTGCTGTTGATGCTAAGTTGTAATGCTTTGTTCTGATACAGTGCCAGACTGCCTTTGGCATTGAAGCTGCCACCACCGTTTGCTGTTAGATTTAGCTTGTCAAGCATCAGGGTTTGCTGATGCTTTTGTTCATCGGTAATAATCTGAATGGAGCCGTTGCTATTGCCTTTTTCGCTGGCCAGCTGCCATTGAGTGGTCAGACCATTAAAATTGCCGGAAACGCGTATATGCCCATTGAGTGAACCGGGCAGTGGTGTGGTTAGAACATCGTTGGCGTAGATGCGTAACAGTTCGCTGTCGATGTCGAGTTGTTTGGTTGTGCTGTCTACGCTGCCACGGGTAATGATTTGTCCCTGTTGCAGCAGACGCGTAGTCAAGGCTGGTAATATCAGTTTGCCATTATCGTCGATACTAATGTCACCATCGATGCTGCGAATGGGTAAACCAGTAGTTTTAGGGTCATTATAAGCACGGGGTTGTTCGTTACCGAATTTGATGTGGCCGGCTAGCTGTTTTTTGTTGGTATTAACTGGCGCCAGATCAAGATTGAGATTGAGGTCGGCAAAGGGCAGGCTCTTACTGAATGCAGCCGGATTAATGTGACGGCTTTGCAGGTTGAGGCTGACAATTTTGTGGTTTAGTTGCAAAGAATAAGGCTTGAGGACAGCATGGGTGCGAAAGTGGATATCGCCACCATCCAGACGAGCAAGGAGATCGGGTTGTTGCAGGCTGCCTTTGAAAAGAGCAGCGCTTTCAACTGCGGTTTTATCTAGGGTGCCATTACCATTAAGTTGTCCGCTCAGGGCAAACGGTGTCTGAGTAGCAATGGCTACTGAACCCTGAATATTTTGCCACGGGGTATTCAGTTCATTGAGGACAAGCTGGTGTTTATGATGATCATAGAGATAGCTGGCCTGACTGGCGAGTATTATGGGTGATTGATTTTTACCTAGGGTAAGGCCGTCAAGCTGTAGTTTATCAATATTAATCTGTAACGGCAGGCTGATGCTGCTGGGCAGGGTAGAAACAGGTTTGTGATTGGGTTGGGGGGCGCTGTGATTGATATAGTTAATTTTACCTATGTCCAATAGCTGTACATGGAAGCGTCGTTGCCATAGTTCGCGGTGATTCCAGTTGAGCTGAATTTTAGTGATGGATAAGTCAAAATCGCGGTGGCTGACGCGAATGTCGGTACCGGAAAAACCACGCCAGATGGTGCCCGTCAGCTTTTCTGTACTGATATGCACGCCAAACCATTTAGGTATGCTATGGACACTGAAACGCAGACCGGATTCGGTACCAGCCAGCCAGCATAATATGGCGATGATTATGATGAGTAAACCAAGCAGCGAATACAGGCTGGTTTTCAGCCAGTGTTTCCAGCGTGGCTTGCGTGGTGGTATTGGTGCAATAGTAGTGGCTGATGATTCGCCAGAATTAAGTGTGGTTTCAGTCATTAGAATTTGGTTCCTAAGCTGATAGACCAGCGCCATTTTTTATCATGATGGCCATAGGCAATGTCAAATGCAAATGGAGCGACAGGGCTGAACCAGCGTACACCAAGACCGCTGCCGTGACGCCACTGCATGTCACTGAAATTTTTTGAAACAGAACCGGCATCATGAAACAGTGCCAGTGCAAAATCTTTATATACGGGGATCTGGTATTCAGCACTGGCCACAGCCAATGTTCGATTGGGTAAAACCGAGTTATGTGAACTGTTGATACCGATGCTGTCCATTTCATAGCCGCGTACGCTGTTGGCACCACCGGCACGAAACATCAGGATGGAGGGCACATTGACTGTATCGCCGGTATGTACATAGCCAATTTGACTGCGTAATACCCAAGTACCGTATTTTTTGTTTTCCGGCGTGAAATAGTAGCCCCCACTGGCTGTCACCCGCTGCATGGATGCCGAAGCCAGCAGTTTGCCGATAGTGGTACCAATTTTTCCTTCCAGATAATAGCCATTTGCCGGACGTAGCTGGGTTTGAATATTCTGTCGTTTCCACGAGGCGGTAAGCATAGTAGCGTAGCTGTGTCCAAGCTCGGCGCCGTCTTCAATTTTGCTGCTTTCGGTGACGTATTCAATACCAATACGAGAGTCTATTCCGTTACGGTCGCGTACTTTCCAAATACCGCTGGACAAGGCGCGGCTTTGAAGATGTTGCACGGTAGAATAGGTATAGTTGAGATTGCTGGTCCAGTAGTGGCCACGATTGTTACGCGGCTGGCTCAGGCCGATGCCGAAAGTGGTCTCGTAGCGGTCGGTATCGAGCAGGGTAGAACCTACATAACCCTTATGAAAAATATTATAGTGATCATAGCCACCACGGAAACCAGGGCCGTTTTTGGTATCGTAGCGTAAACCAAAGGTAAGTTTCTGGCGCTTCATTTCGCTTACTTTTACTAACACCGGTACATGATCGTTTTCCATATGGTCAAAATCTGCGCTGACCACAGCGTTACCATAATGGCTATCCTGTTCCAGTGCCTGCTGATAGTCAAGCAATTTGTCCAAATCATAGGGTGAACCCGGGCTGAAGCTGGCCATGCCGGTAACAATGGAAGCAGGATAACGTTCAGTACCGCTAACCTGAATATCACCAAAATAAATCGGCTGTTTGCTGTCTACTGTTAGCGACAATTCGGCCTGATTTCTTTGCGGGTCGATGGTAGCACGGCTGGCACTGATGGTTGCCAGCGGGTACTTTTTACGTACTATGGCAGTCAGTACGGATGATTTACTTGCTGACCAGTTGCTCTGAGTAAATGGGTCGCCTACAGGCAGTACCCAGTTGTCAATGGCATTTTTGTAGTAATTGGTCAAATCGTCATCAGCTGTAACGTTACCGGTAAGGGAAACATCCACATTTTCGATATGACTGCGCGGGCCAGTAGTGATATGGATAATATAACCATTAGGCTGTTTTTCTACATTAACTATGGCATTGAAATAACCCTCAGTTTCAAGCATGGTTTGTGTCTGTCCGGGCGCTTCTTCGGCCAGAAAACTAAGCTGCTCGTCATCCAGATCTTCGATTAGCTGCTGTGTAATCAGCGGTAGATGGTTATTAATTAGTTTTTGCAGGGTTGAGTTGTCTACATCAATGGTGATGGGAACTCGTGGTGTTTTTGGTGGCTGCGGTTTATTCTCTTCACGAGATTCGTCGCCATGCAGCAATCTGTGCAGCAATCCGGTTTTTGGTGGAGGAATATCGTCATCTGCATCATCACCATCTGCTGGCAGACTGGCTGCCCATACCAAAGAGGTTAGGGAAGACAGTAACATGCTCAATAGCAGCCAGTGCAGGCGTTTCTGCGTGAAGTATACCAAGATTGACCCTGTATAGTTGTAAGGATGTTGCTTTTAAAAGGATAAAACGTATGTTTAGGTAGGTGTTACAAAAGTATTTTATTATTGTAGCGCGAAAATAGTTGCTAAACCTATACCTGAAACAGGGCTATTTACACAGTAGAGTAAAATATTTCTGCAAATTTGTATTAAAAAGTTTGATACGTTAAAGATTGAGGCTGTCAGGCTGGTTTGGACGCTGAGCTAGCAATTTTGTAGAATAGTGGTTTTATGGTGGTCTGGGCACTGATGTCCATGAGCCGAAAATTACTGAGGATTGATTGTGACCAAGATTATTCGTGTCGGCAATATTGAAGTAGCCAATCATTTGCCACTGGTGTTGTTTGGTGGCCTGAACGTACTGGAAAATCTGGATTTGACTTTGCGTACCTGCGCGCATTACGTTGATGTAACACGAAAACTGGGTATCCCGCTGGTGTTTAAGGCATCATTTGATAAGGCCAACCGTTCTTCAATTCACTCGTATCGTGGCGTGGGGCTGGAAGAGGGCATGAAGATTTTCGCTGCGGTAAAGCAGGAATTTGGTGTGCCGGTGATTACTGATGTCCATGAACCTTTTCAGGCCGCACCAGTGGCTGAAGTGGTTGATGTATTGCAGCTACCTGCATTTTTAGCCCGCCAGACTGATCTGGTAGTGGCACTGGCACAAACCGGTAAAGTGGTTAATATCAAGAAACCGCAATTTTTAAGCCCGCATCAGATGAAAAATATTGTTGAAAAGTTCTATGAAGCTGGTAATAAACAACTTATTCTGTGCGAACGCGGTAGTAACTTCGGTTACGACAATCTGGTGGTTGATATGCTGGGCTTTGGGGTAATGAAAAAAGTTTGTGCCGATTTGCCGATTATTTTCGACGTAACCCATGCGTTGCAGCAACGTCAGGCAGATGCTGCCGCTTCAGGCGGACGTCGCAGTCAGGTACTGGATTTGGCTCTGGCCGGTATGTCCACCCGACTGGCCGGTTTGTTTCTTGAGGCACATCCAGATCCAGATAAAGCTCGCTGTGATGGCCCCAGTGCGTTGCCATTAGCGATGCTCGAACCATTTCTGGCACAGGTTAAAGCAGTGGATGATTTAGTAAAAACCATGCCGGTACTGGATATTAACTAAAATATCTTTTTAATAAAAAAGCAGAGTTTGCAAACTCTGCTTTTTTTATTTGTCTGGTGGAGAACTGGCCAAATGGTTACTGCTCAACTGAACCGGAATTCTGATACAGAGTAAAAAGAGGTACATTCTCATCACGGATTTTTTTGCCACCGGGTAAATCCGTAAATTCGATAATAGCAGCGGCTTCCACGACTTCTGCACCTAGCTTGCGAATCAGTTTTACGCCTGCGGTCATGGTACCGCCCGTAGCTACCAAGTCATCGACCAGCAGGACACGGGTGCCGTGTTTTACAGCATCAGTATGCATTTCAATGGTAGCGTGCCCGTACTCCAGCTGATAACTTTCCGCAATGGTTGTAAAAGGCAGCTTACCTTTTTTACGGATAGGCACAAAACCAACATTCAGCTGATACGCTAGAGCAGCACCGATAATAAAACCACGTGCGTCTAGCCCGGCTACAACATCGATTTTCTGCCCCATATAACGGTAGACCATTAAATCCACCAGCAGGCGAAAGTACTGCGGGCTTTGTAATACCGGCGTAATGTCGTGAAATAAAATTCCTTCCTGTGGCCAGTTGGGAATTTTGCGAATTTTTGCAGCCATCGCGTCAATACCTATGACTTCTGGGTGAGTCTGCATTATAAATCCTTTAAAAATAAAGACTATATGCGAAAGTTATAAACGCAGGACGAGCGAAGTTATTTGCATATAGTGTATGCGAAAGGTGCGCATAATAGCACCTTTCCTGCTTTTCTACAGCCCATTATGAGGCAGAAAATGGTGGCTTTTGGTACAATTGCCATCATAATTTACACAAATCAACAGGTTGATAGCATGGTTAGCATGCCTGATCAAGTTCTTGTCACCAATCCCGCCTCACCATATGTCTGGTTAGACCAATATATAGCAGGCTTACCACCAGCCATAGCGACCATGTTGCGACAGGCACAGGTTTTAATGGATAGTAGCTATCCACAGGATGCGGTTACATTATGTGGCGAAAACCTCTATACGAATCTGATGATTGCCGCCAAAACAGTGGCGGATATGGATTTAATGGCGGATGCAGTAGCCGCCACCATGCTGTGCTGTCTGCCCAATTATGTGTCTGATTGGGAAGCCATTGTAAAAGAACAGTGTGGTGAAAGTGTAATGCAGCTGGTAGCTGGATTATATCAGGTACAGAAACTGACATACTTTGTCAGCATCAGCCCGCTGGCAACTCAGGAGGAACGTCAGCAGCAGGCTGAGGTAATGCGCCAGATGCTGCTGGCAATGGTTTCAGATATCAGGGTCGTATTGATTAAGCTGGCAAGGCGTACGCAGACCATGAATTATCTGAGCAAGGTCAACGATAAAGCATTGATAAAAGCAGTTGTCAAAGAAACCATGAGTGTGTTTGCACCTCTGGCCAATCGTCTGGGAGTATGGCAGCTGAAATGGCAACTTGAAGATTTAAGCTTTCGCTACCAGAATCCGGATGAATATAAAAGAATAGCACTCCTGTTAGATGAAAAACGCACAGAGCGACTGGATTATATCGAACATTTTGTCGAGACCATCAGGCAGCAGCTGAGCCGGCTGAATATGCACTTTGAAGTTGCGGGGCGGCCAAAGCATATTTATTCCATTTATCGCAAAATGGTAAAAAAGAAACTGAATTTTGATGGCCTGTACGATATCCGGGCTGTACGCATTCTCGTGGATACTGTAGCAGACTGTTATACCACACTGGGGATTGTGCACAGTTTGTGGCAGCCTATTCCGGGCGAATTTGATGATTATATTGCCCATCCCAAACCCAATGATTACCAAAGTCTGCATACAGTAGTGGTGGGGCCGGAAGATAAAGGAGTGGAAATTCAGATTCGTACCTTTGATATGCACCGGTATGCTGAATTCGGTGTGGCAGCTCATTGGCGCTATAAAGAGGGCGGCAAGGGCAATGAAGCCTACGAGCATAAAATCGCTTGGTTACGCCAGTTACTCGACTGGCGCGAAAATATTGCCGAAAACGGCAGTGACAGTGAAGATTTATCACGTGCTTTCCAGACAGAACTTTTTAACGATACCATTTACGTCCTGTCCCCGCATGGCAAAGTATTTTCCTTACCAGCTGGAGCCACGCCGATTGATTTTGCCTATGCTTTACACACCGATATCGGTAATCGCTGTCGTGGTGCCAAAGTAGATGGGCAGATTGTGCCTCTGTCCACGCCACTGGAAAATGGCCAGCGTGTAGAAATCATAACTGCACGCGAGGGTAAACCTTCAGTTAACTGGTTGCATGATGGCTGGGTGAAAAGCAATAAAGCCATCAGTAAAATTCGCGCTTATATACGTCAGCAGAACGGAGAATCGATACGCGAATCCGGTCGTACCGCATTGGAAAAACAACTGGTGAAGATGCAGGTACGGCCGAATATACATAAACTGGCTGAAGCGCTTGGTTTCAGTAATGTAGACGACTTGTATCTGGCCATGGGGCATGGAGAGATTTCCGGTCGCATGATTCAGAAAGCGGTCGATAACTTACTGGAAAAACCGGAAATACCGGTAACAGAAAATCATTTAGTCAAACGCAGTAAAATTACAAATAACTTTGGCGGTGTGCTGGTAGATGGTGAAGCAGGCTTACTCACTACACTGGCCAAATGCTGTAAACCAGCGTTTGGAGATAATATTACCGGATTTGTAACGCGTGGACGGGGTATTTCCATCCACCGCAGTAACTGTTCCTCTTTTCAGTATCTGGCGCATATTTCACCGGACAAAGTATTGCCAGCTTCTTGGGCCGATGAATCCGCCAATCAGGTTTTTGCTATTGATATCGAAATCCGTGCTCAGGATCGTAGTGGTCTGTTACGCGATATTTCTGAAGCACTGGCGCGTAATCGTCTTAACGTTACCGCCGTGCAAACCTTATCGCGAGACCTTGAAGCGCAACTGCGTTTTACTGTTGAAGTACATCAGGTAAATGACTTACCGCGCGTACTTAGTCAGCTAAGTGATGTAAAAGGTGTATTGGCTGTGACGCGATTATAGGATATGTTTTTTTATGTCAGGTAAAGTATCAATTTGTCTGAGAGAAAAACCATAAAAAAGCCACGCACGCAAAACAATACGTTCGTGGCAGCATACCTGAGTGTGCACTGAAACACGTTTACCTGTTTACTCAGTGTTTATGTGGCTGGAAAATATTTGTCCGCCAGAGCCTACAGACTAGCTATGGTTTTACAATCCAGAGTGCCAGCATAATTTTTTTGGATAAAAGTGGCGCTGAAAAGCACGGATTAAATTTGAGCTAGTACATAGACACTGGCTACAACTATACTGTGCAAATTGTAAAACCGGTTAATAGCACTTGCTGATATTTACTATAACCACTAAGTATATTATACGCTGATAAAATCACCCCGGTCTTTGCATGACTATAACGCAGACTAGTTAATTAAAAAGCGAAGTGATTTATAATATATGTATATAACATGAAAAAGAAAATAGCGTAATTCTGACAGATACTATATTGCTGATGCAAAATTATCAGTTTTACTAATAACAAATTTATTTTTTGTTACTTAGCTATCATCTGATTTTCACTCATTATAAATAAGTAGCTATCCCTATGCGTTGTTCAATAAGCGGTATTATTGTTAGTGGAGCGCAGGAAAAGGCATTTTATGGTTTTGGCAACAAAAAGAATAAATAAGCTTATACAGCAACAAAGCAAAAAGAAGAGTATCCATATATAAATAGCTGTAAGCATTGATTCTGGATTGAAACCAATATCGAATGAAACTAATAAATATCCACATCCATAAAAAAATGAGAAGAATACAAGTAAAAATAATGTTAATTGAATAAGTAATGCTTTGAAAGAAGGTGAATTATTATCGTTTGAGCGTGAAAAAATGGATTTAATGGTTTTATAGTTGACGATAGTTAAATATACAAAAAAGTTAATTAGCCCGCATATGCCCAAAAAAGCACACGAACCAGCCTGTTCACAGTTATCAAAGTAATACCAGCCAACGGTACCAAGTATAAATACAGCATAACTTACCAGTAAAATCACTAATTCTTTAATTAGTTTTCTAGTGCGTAAGTAATTTGCAATTTTTTCAAACATTTATTATTCTCTGTAAAATTAAGTATAGCGTATTATATTTATGTATGTATCTTAATGTAAAGCCGCATAGATTTTTTCAGCCAGAGCCAGACTAATGCCTTCAGTCTGGCTTAAATCATGCACGCTGGCGGCAACTACACCGCGTAAACCGCCAAAACGGGTCAATAATGCCTGCCGGCGTTTGCTGCCAATGCCCGGTATATCGTTTAGGGACGAAGTCACTCTGGCTTTGGCTCGTTTCTGGCGATGGCCGGTAATCGCAAAGCGGTGTGATTCATCGCGTACGGTTTGCAGTAGATGTAAAGCCGGATTATGTGGTTCTATCCGGATATTGCGCTGTTGATGTGGAATAATTAGCTCTTCCAAACCGGCTTTACGTTCCGGACCTTTGGCAATGCCCACTATTGGAATATGAATGCCCAGCTCCTGCCATACATCCAGTGCCATATGTACTTGTCCTTTACCGCCATCAATCAGTACCAAATCCGGCCATGTGCCAATACTTTCATCATTATCAGCCAGACGGCCATAGCGGCGGGTTAATACTTCACGCATAGCAGCATAATCATCGCCAGCTTTGGCTGTTGTAATATTGTAGCGGCGGTATTTGGCTGGCTGCATAGCCTCGTCTTCATATACCACGCACGAAGCAATGGTGGCTTCGCCCTGAGTATGGCTGATATCGAAACACTCAATGCGGTTCAGACTTTCAGCATCCATATCCAGCAATTGTGCCAGTGCTTCAATACGGTGTTGCTGACTATGCTGTTGCAGTCGGTGTTGTTCAATGGCCAGTTGTGCGTTGCGTTCTGCCATCTGCAACCAGATTCGCCGTTCCCCAACGGTATTATGCACAAACTGTATTTGTCTGCTGTTTTCTGCATTCAGCGCATCGCACAGGCTTTTAGGCAGCTGGAAGTTGCTGATAATAATATCTGGTTTGCTTTTACCCAGATAATGCTGGGCAACAAAAGCTTCTCCATAATGATTAAGTTTTTCAGTAACGCGATAGCGCGTATCCGGAAAAAAGTTCTTATCTCCAACGTGGCGGCCGCCACGAATACTTACCCAGTGAATACACACAATATCGTTTTCTTCTGTTAGAGCAAGAATATCGATATCGCTGTGGCGCGCATATTTGCTGTCAATAAATTGCTGCGATTGCATCAGTCCCAGAGCCTGTATCTGGTCGCGAATCTGTGCAGCGGTTTCAAAATTCAGTTGTTCAGCTGCTTGCTGCATCTTGGCATGTAATGAGGCCGTTAATTCGCTGGTTTTGCCCTGTAAAAAGCTTACTGCAGCTTTGACATCACTCTGATAATCTTCAACACTGATATGGCCGACACAGGGTCCGGAACAGCGTTTAATCTGGTACAGTAGACAAGCGCGGTCGCGGTGTTCAAATACACTGTCTTCACAGGTGCGCAGCCTGAATACTTTCTGGAGCGTCTGAATACTGTTGCGTACTGCATAGCCATTGGGATAAGGACCGAAATACTGATTGGGTTTTTTCAAGGTACCGCGATAATAGGCCATCTGCGCAAAGCGGTGGCCGCTGAGCATTAAATAGGGATAGCTTTTATCGTCTCGAAACAGGATATTGTATTTCGGTGACAGAGCCTTGATAAAATTGTTTTCCAGTATCAGTGCTTCTGTTTCTGAATGTGTTGCCGTGATTTCAATTCGTGCCACCTGCTTGACCATCAGCTGAATTCTGGGTGATAAATCTGTTTTTTGAAAATAACTGCTGACCCGGCGTTTCAGATTCACTGCTTTGCCAACATATAATACTTTGTCATTGGCATCCAGCATGCGATATACCCCTGGCACTAAAGGCAGATTTTTGAGAAACAGGGTTAAATTAAATTTGTTCTTGTCTGTAGGGCTAGATGGTGTGGCAACAGTATCGTTCATGATGGATGGTTGATCAGGTTAACAATTTTGCAGCCATAAAAAAAGTCCATAAGCTGCATACACAACTTATGGATGATGAGTGAAATAGTCAAGAGTAAAAAATTAATTACAATTAATGCGTACGTCTTCTTCATAACGTTGAATCAGGGCATCGCGATTATTGGTACGCAGACTGTCAGCCATTTTGCGGTTCATCTGTGCTGTTTTACAGGCGGCCTCACGGGTTTTCTTGTTTTGTGCCTCAATTTTTTTATTTTGCTCATCTCTCAGCTTATTCTGTTCTTCAATTTTGCGGTTAAGCTGTGCTTGTTGTTCGGCTAGGGAGTCAGAGCTGGCCTCAGCATTAGGCTTAGGTTTAGCCAGTGGAGTAGAGCTGTGGGTACGTACGTTGAAGCGCTGGGTTTTGGCTGGCGTGAGTTGAGTAGGTACATCTGAATATTCATTCACACCTTTGTGGTCACGCCAGGTGTATACCCCCGCCGCAGTTGCCATGATTGTGCTACCCGCCAGTGCTGCTGTCAGTGAAATTTTCAGTATTTTGTGACGCATATTTACTTTCCTTCGCGTTTGAAAATATATGTTTTGGCTATTATACGATAAAAAAAACGTCTGATTGTTAATTGGCAAGATTGTGTAAAGGTATATTTTGCCAGTGTGTCGTAATTTTGTTAAAATTGATCGCCAATTCTTCCATCTAATTCTCCTCATCCTTTAAAAAAAGAAGTCCTAAAATGCGTATAGTCGAAAAAGCTTACACTTTTGACGACGTGCTACTTGTACCTGCTCACTCTGAAGTACTACCGCGCGACGTTATTCTGAAAACCCCGCTTACCCGTCATATTCATCTAAATTTACCGCTGGTTTCAGCTGCGATGGATACAGTTACTGAAGCCAGACTGGCGATATCGATGGCACAGGAGGGTGGTATTGGTATTATTCACAAAAATATGAATATCGAACAGCAGGCACGTGCTGTTGCAAAAGTTAAACGGTATGAGAGTGGAGTAGTTAAGGATCCGGTAACCATTACTCCGGATACACTGATTGGTGATTTGATTGGACCGGGGCGTAAATATAAAGTATCCAGTCTGCCGGTGTTGGAAAATGGCAAGGTAGTTGGTCTGGTTACCAATCGCGATTTACGCTTTGAACGTAATCTGCAACAAAAAGTAGCCAGTATCATGACACCGCGAGAACGTCTGGTAACCGTTAATGAATCAACCAGCATCAATGATGCCCGTGAGTTGATGCATACGCATAAAATCGAACGGGTACTGGTGGTGAATGCTGAGTGGGAATTAAAAGGTTTGATTACCGTCAAGGATATTTTGAAAAATACCGCATTCCCGAATGCCAATAAAGACAGCGAAGGTCGTTTGCGCGTTGGTGCCGCCGTAGGTGTGGGACAGGATACTGATGAGCGCGTGGCAGCACTGGTACAGGCCGGTGTGGATGTATTGGTAGTGGATACCGCGCATGGACACAGTCAGGGCGTGATGGAGCGTGTTCGCTGGGTAAAACAGCATTACCCTGATGTGGACGTAATTGGTGGCAATATTGCCACAGCCGCAGCTGCTCGTGATCTGGTGGCTGCGGGAGCTGATGCTGTTAAAGTGGGTATTGGCCCAGGTTCTATCTGTACTACACGCATTATAGCAGGAGTGGGTGTACCGCAATTAACAGCGATTCATAATGTTGCTACTGAGCTCGCAGGTACTGGCGTGCCACTTATTGCTGATGGTGGTATCCGCTTTTCCGGTGATTTGGCCAAAGCATTAGCAGCAGGTGCTTCAGCAGTGATGCTGGGAGGTATGTTCGCCGGTACGGAAGAAGCACCTGGTGAAATTGAGCTGTATCAGGGGCGATCCTATAAGTCCTATCGCGGTATGGGGTCAATGGGTGCCATGAGTCAGGGCTCATCCGACCGCTATTTTCAGGATAATGTAGCCAGTGCCGATAAATATGTACCTGAAGGGATTGAGGGGCGTGTACCTTACAAAGGACCGATTAACCAGATTATTCATCAGCTGGTAGGCGGATTGCGTTCCAGCATGGGTTATCTTGGCTGCAAAACCATTCAGGATATGCACAGTAAGGCTGAATTTGTGGAAATTACTTCTGCGGGAATGAGTGAATCGCATGTACACGATGTGCAGATTACCAAAGAAGCACCCAATTACCACGTTCGCTAAATATTGTTGCAGATTCTGATATTAATATAAAAGGGCAGTCTGGGGGCTGCCCGGTAAAGAAAAAAATTCTTTTTGTTATTCAAATCTGTATTGCCAAAACAGAAAGGATTAGCTAAAATATATTGCTTTCATGGTAGCGTCAGATATCCCTATCCCTGCCATCATCAAGCACGTAGCTCACGCCATTTTGCGTGAAGTGGCGTGTTTTTTTTTGCCTGCAATTGGTAACAGGAAGCACAATTATTTACCGATAAAAACAGACTGTCGCCACGGCAATAGTCTACTTAAGTCCATAGGAATCAATCATGACTACAAACGCAATTTTAGTGTTGGCTGACGGTTCCGTATTTCATGGTGTCAGCATTGGTGCGACTGGGCAGGCAGTTGGAGAAGTAGTGTTCAACACCAGCATGACTGGCTATCAGGAAATTCTTACCGACCCATCTTATACACAGCAGATGGTTACTCTCACTTACCCGCATATAGGCAATACAGGCGTAAATAGTGAAGATACTGAGAGTAGTCAAGTTTATGCTGCTGGTTTGATAATTCGGGATTTGCCTTTATTACATAGTAATTTCCGCGCCAATGAAAGTCTGGCTCAATATTTGCAGCGCCATAAAACCGTGGCAATTGCCGATATTGACACACGCCGTCTTACCCGTCTGCTACGTGATAAAGGTGCACAGGCTGGCTGTATTCTGACAGGCGATAATGCCAGTGCAGAGCAGGCACTGACATTGGCACAAGCCTTTGGCAGTATGGCTGGTAAGGATTTGGCGCGAGAAGTAAGCTGTACAGAAAAGTATGAGTTTGCACAAGGTGAATGGAAGCTGGGGCAGGGCTATGTTCAACCACCAGCAGCTCAATACCATGTTGTTGCCTATGATTTCGGGGTAAAAACCAATATCCTGCGTATGCTTAGTGAGCGTGGCTGTCGTTTGACTGTTGTTCCAGCTGCTACGCCGGCGGCAGAAGTATTGGCAATGAATCCGGACGGCGTATTCTTGTCCAATGGTCCCGGCGACCCGCAACCTTGTTATTATGCTATTGCGGCTGTACAGGAAATTCTGGCACATAAACTGCCATTGTTTGGTATCTGTCTGGGGCATCAACTACTCGGTCTGGCCTTAGGAGCACAAACTCGCAAAATGCCTTTTGGTCATCATGGTGCCAATCATCCGGTACAAGATCTCGAAACTGGTCGAGTAGTGATTACCAGCCAGAATCATGGTTTTGAAGTAGATGCAGACACCTTGCCACAAAATGTGTGCATTACCCATAAATCACTGTTTGACGGCTCATTACAAGGCATCAGCATGACTACACAGCCGGCCTTTTCATTTCAAGGGCATCCTGAAGCCAATCCTGGGCCACACGATGTGTCCTATCTGTTTGACCGTTTTATCGAACATATGCGGGTTGCGCGTCAGGAATAATAGTCATTTTTTACCAACCAACCTCTAGAGAATAACAAAAATGTACAGGATTTCTTATGTTTGGTATTACTGATCTGGGAACATATATTATCGGTGCCATCGCCATCGTTTTATTGCCCGGACCCAATTCCATGTACTGTTTGGCCATAGCCGGCAAATATGGTGCTAGAGCGGCTTATTGTGCTGTGGCGGGTATAGTTCTGGGTGACAGCGTATTGATGCTACTTTCATCTTCTGGTGCAACATCAATTATAAAAACCATTCCTGTATTATTTTTATTGCTGAAATTGGTGGGAGGATTATATCTGTTTTATCTGGGCTGGCAGCTACTGCGTTCAGCGGCCAGACAATGGAGCAGAAGGCATCAGCAGGCAGCAGAAGCTTTCAGGCAATCGTTGAGTGAACCGAATAGTGCAGATAAACCACTTTCAGCGCATTATTTATTTCAGCGTGCGTTACTGTTAAGCCTGTTAAATCCAAAAGCCATACTGTTTTTCCTAGCTTTTTTTGTACAATTTGTTGATCCGCATTATCCACAGCCAGCATTCAGCTTCCTATTGCTGGCTATTATTTTGCAAATTTGCAGTTTAACCTATCTGAGTGTACTGATATTCAGTGGTATATCGCTGGTAAAGTGGTTTCGTCATTATCAGCGACTGGCTGCTGGTGCGGTAGCCACAGTCGGGTTAATGTTCATAGCGTTTGCAATGAAATTATGGACGGCAAGTATTGACTAAGTATTTCAATCACCGGTCAAAAACTTCTGCCGAGCCACTAAATTAAACAGATAACAATTAATAGAGGTTTCAATATGCCCAAGCGCACAGACTTAAAATCCATTCTTATTATTGGTGCCGGCCCCATCGTGATTGGTCAGGCGTGTGAGTTTGACTATTCCGGTGCTCAGGCATGCAAAGCATTACGTGAGGAAGGCTACAAAGTCATTCTAGTTAATTCCAATCCGGCTACCATCATGACTGATCCTGATATGGCCGACGTTACCTACATTGAGCCGATTATGTGGCAAACGGTAGCGAAAATCATTGAAAAAGAACGCCCTGATGCGATTTTACCAACCATGGGTGGGCAGACAGCACTCAACTGTGCTTTGGATCTAGCGCATAACGGTATCCTGAAAAAATATCAAGTAGAGCTGATTGGTGCATCACAAGACGCCATAGATAAAGCAGAAGATCGTGGCCGCTTTAAAGAAGCCATGAATAGAATCGGACTGCACACCCCAAAATCATTTATCTGTCACAGTATGGATCAGGCCTTGGAAGCACAGGCGCAGGTGGGCTTTCCGGCACTGATCCGCCCATCTTTTACCATGGGTGGCAGTGGTGGCGGGATTGCCTATAATAAAGATGAATTCATTACTATCTGTGAACGTGGCTTTGACGCCTCGCCCACACATGAACTACTTATCGAGCAATCCGTACTGGGCTGGAAAGAATATGAAATGGAAGTGGTGCGAGACCGTGCCGACAACTGTATCATCATCTGCTCCATTGAAAACTTCGATCCCTGTGGCGTGCATACCGGTGATTCCATTACCGTAGCACCCGCACAAACACTCACCGATAAAGAGTACCAGCTGATGCGCAATGCTTCATTGGCTGTATTGCGTGAAATTGGTGTCGATACCGGTGGTTCCAATGTTCAGTTTGCCATTAATCCGCAAAACGGCGAAATGATCGTCATTGAAATGAATCCGCGTGTCAGCCGTTCTTCTGCTCTGGCTTCTAAAGCCACCGGTTTCCCGATAGCCAAAATTGCCGCCAAACTGGCAGTAGGCTATACCCTGAATGAATTGCAGAACGACATTACCGGCGGCCGGACACCGGCTTCATTCGAACCATCAATTGACTATGTCGTTACCAAAGTACCACGTTTTGCCTTTGAAAAGTTTCCCACAGCCAATGATCGTCTGACCACACAGATGAAATCCGTTGGTGAAGTCATGGCTATCGGGCGAACATTTCAGGAATCCATCCATAAAGCCTTGCGCGGTCTGGAAATAGGCTTAAGTGGTTTTGATAGCCGCAGCGGTGACCGCGCAGTTATTCAACGCGAACTGGCCAACCCGGGGCCTGAACGCATTCTGTATGTAGCCGATGCCTTCCGTGCCGGATTCTCACTTACCGAAATTCAGCAGATTTGCGCAATTGACCCGTGGTTTCTGGCACAGATTGCCGATTTAGTGACAGAAGAACAGCAGCTGGTCGGTTGCAACCTGAATGAAATAGACTACAGCTGTATGCGTAGACTGAAACGCAAGGGTTTTGCAGATAAACGGCTGGCGCAACTACTGTGCACTGATGAAGCCAGCGTGCGCCAGCATCGCCATACCCTTAAGCTGCATCCGGTATACAAACGCGTAGATACCTGTGCGGCTGAATTTGCTACCGATACTGCCTATCTTTACTCCACTTACGAAGAAGAGTGCGAGGCAGAACCAAGCCAGCGCAGAAAAATCATGATTCTTGGCGGGGGGCCGAACCGTATCGGGCAGGGTATTGAGTTTGATTATTGCTGCGTACATGCTGCTCTAGCATTACGAGAATCCGGTTTTGAAACCATTATGGTTAACTGTAATCCAGAAACCGTATCCACAGACTATGATACTTCCGACCGGCTTTATTTCGAATCGCTTACATTGGAAGATGTACTTGAAATCTGTCATACCGAACAACCAGATGGTCTGATTGTACACTATGGTGGACAGACTCCTTTAAAACTGGCGAATGAACTGGTCGCCAATGGAATAAATATTATTGGAACATCTGCGGATGCCATCGATGCCGCAGAAGACCGCGAACGCTTTCAGCAGATTCTGCATACATTAGGCCTGCGCCAGCCGGAAAACCGCACAGCACGCACCGAGGCTGAAGCACTGCAACTGGCTGAAGAAGTTGGCTACCCGCTTGTGGTACGCCCATCTTACGTATTGGGTGGTCGCGCCATGCAGGTAGTGCATTCTGCTGCCGAATTACAAACCTATATGCGTGAAGCCGTGCAGGTATCCAACGACAGTCCAGTATTGCTGGATTACTTCCTCAGCCACGCCATTGAAATAGACGTAGACTGCGTTTGTGATGGTCAGCAGGTGGTGATTGGCGGCATCATGCAGCATGTAGAACAGGCCGGCGTACATAGTGGTGATTCAGCCTGCTCCATTCCGCCATATTCACTTAGTACCGCTGTTCAGAACGAAATCCGCCGCCAGACAGTGGCTATGGCCAGAGAATTGCAGGTTATCGGTCTGATGAATGTACAGTTTGCCGTACAGGATGACATAGTCTATGTACTTGAAGTCAATCCACGCGCTTCACGTACTGTGCCATTTGTTTCCAAGGCTACCAGCGTACCACTGGCTAAAATCGGCGCACGGGTAATGGCGGGTATATCACTGCAACAGCAGGGTTATAGCCACGAAGTGATTCCTGAATTTTTTGCTGTCAAAGAGGCCGTTTTCCCGTTTATCAAATTTCCCGGCGTAGATACCATACTCGGGCCAGAAATGCGTTCTACCGGCGAAGTAATGGGCGTAGGTGAAACATTTGCCGAAGCTTATTTAAAAGCACAGCTTGGCGCGGGAGAGCGCATTCCGGCGATTGGCAAAGTTTTTCTGGCCGTACGTGATGAAGATAAACCGCATGTAGTTCAAGTTGCCGCCAATTTCCAGTCACATGGTTATGGCCTGTGTTCCACACGCGGTACAGCAGCATATCTGGCACAGCACGGCATTAACGTGCAAGTAGTCAATAAAGTTACCGAAGGTCGCCCGCATATCGTAGACGCAATCAAAAATGGCGAAATTGCCTTAGTAGTGAACACCGTGAGCAGCGATGTGCAGTCAATAAAAGACAGCCACTCCATCCGCCGCAGTGCCTTGAATATGCGTATTCCATTATATACGACTATCGCCGGTGGTTTAGCTATGAGCGAAAGTGTAGGGCAGTTGTCTCATACTGAGGTATACAGCATTCAAAGTCTGCATCAACGTATTGAACGAATAACAGTTCAAGACTAAATTGCCTTTATATTGTAAGGCTACTAGCAGCGTTAATCGCAGTTAGTAGCCTTTTACCAATTAAAAAACGACATGCACAATCAACCATATTCAAGATTATTTACACTAAAATAATGCTATTTTCATGGTTGGTTTTGTCGATATCAGTAGGTATAGAGCTTTTTTCATTACCGCTGTTAGTGCAATAATATTATTCGTCACACTAGCCCAAAGCCTTTAAATGGCAATTTGACAGGCAGATTTAGTAAATTTATGATTTATTAGATAGCTCCCACATATCTTACTAAACTGATATTCACTACTGATATCCGAATAAATATACTTAATAGTAGCAGGTTAAAACATCGTTCCGCAGAATCCATGCTGAGCAAAATTGACATTGAGCCGAATCAATATCAGCTTATCGTTCCCACGAAAAAATCATCAATTCTGCCAAATAACCATTCTCTGCCCATTGCTTTGTCTTACCTTCAAGCAAACAAGCAAAGGCAGATGTTTTGTACTACATATAACATTTTGCCTGAATAGTTTTTTGTTATGGTGCTTTATTTGCTTACTGTCTTTATTTATCTACAATGGACTTTTCAACTTCAACCGAATGTTTAAGTCCTTAGCTAATGGTTTCATCGCGTACAGTATAAATGGCGGACTGGCTGAGTATAAAAGGGTTAGCCAATACAGTGGCACGTTTTGCTTTATCGTGAATCGATAAATCTCTTGTCAATCACTGAGCTTCAAATTAGTTTTTATGTATATTCAAAACATTATTGCCTCAAATTACCGTCAGCAATGCGCCAATTCCAGCATAACAATCATAACCTGCTTATTTTTTAAGCAGTGAAAAATATATCATAAAAATCAGAACTATATTGTAGTTATCCCCAAATTTTACCTAAAGTTTTGCGCTGGATTTTGTGTACAGGTGGATAAGTCAGCAATAATTGCTTATATTATTTTGATATGAAAAATAAATGAGCTTGCCAGCCTTAGTTGTGCCTGCCACAATAGCTATTCAATTTTCTCAAAATAAATTTACATTGTATGAAATGTCCCTTTTGCCAGCATCATAATACACAAGTGATTGATACGCGTCTGAGCGAAGGTAATAACAGTATTCGTCGTCGCCGTCGCTGTATGGGTTGTGACAGCCGTTTTAGTACACTGGAAGTAGTGGAAATGCGAATGCCACTAATAATCAAGCGTACAGGAGAAAAGGTATTGTTTGATCCGGCCAAGCTGTATACCAGCATTAGCAGGGCATTGCATAAACGGCCTATGGATCGGGAAAGTATTGAAAATGCGGTAGCCGAGATTGAGACCCGCCTGTACCACATGGGGGTCAAAGAAGTACCCAGTCAAATGATTGGGGACATGGTTCTCAATTTACTGGCTAAACTGGATGAAGTTGCTTATGTGCGTTTTGCCTCAGTGTATAAAAGTTTTCATGATGTCTCAGAATTTACCCAACTGATTGCATCATTACAAAGGCCAGATTAAAGCTATTTATATTGTTAAGTTATTTGGGAACAGTACGCTGCATTAGTCGCTAATTCTTGTTATACTTTGTAACTATTATGCCTTGTCATCGAAAGCTTGAATACATCATGTTGAAATCTCGTTTATGGTCGTTTGTAATACTCGCTTTGTTAGGTTTATCTGCATGTACACAAAAGGAAACTTCTGTGACGATGGATGCTAGTGATACTCAGACTGCAAGTGGCACAGCGTCCGCAGTGGCTACATCTACCCAGACGCTAACCAGTAAGGATGATCAGCTGAGTATTGTGGTAGATGGAGATTTTACGGATGTAATGGGTAGCGCATCAGAATGGGTAGATCAGGCTCAGATTAATAACCTCACTTTATTGCAGCATGATAACGGCAGTAATATTACTCTTGCAGTTAATAATTTAGGTGCGATAAAAATTAAGGCAGATGAGTATTTCAAAAATTTGGCTGATAGCCTGAAAAACAACAAAGATATCAGCAATGTCAAAGTAGGCATTGCAACCGAAAACCGCATGAACTATCGTTTCAGTCATCAGCAAAACGGCACTTTATTACATGAAAGCTGTGTTGCTCTGGTTGGTAGTAATAATCTTTATTCAGTTTGTGCCAGCAGTGATAGTGCCGGCGATGATGCACTTGGGGCTACATTGAAAACCATTAATGTACAGAACAGTTAAAATGAGCTTTTCTGAGCTTGATAAAAAATTCATGCAAACCGCTCTTGAGCTAGCTTGGCAAGGGCGGTTTTCTACCAGCCCAAATCCGCGGGTAGGCTGTGTGATTACGCGTGGCGAGCAAATTGTCGGTGAAGGATTTCATGTACAGGCAGGGCAAGCACATGCCGAAATACATGCATTACAGCAGGCTGGGCAGCTGGCACAGGATGCTACCGCATATGTCACTTTAGAACCTTGCAGCCATACCGGGCGGACAGGCCCGTGTGCACAGGCTCTGATTGATGCTCATATCAAGCGCGTAGTTGTAGGCATGAGAGATCCCAATCCCTTAGTAAAAGGTAATGGATTAAATATATTGCGACAAGCAGGTATACAGGTTGACTGTGGTTTGTATACACAGCAGGCACGTGAACTGAATCCGGGCTTCTTATCCAGAGTAGAAAGACACAGACCTTATATCAGGTTGAAAATCGCTGCCAGTCTCGACAGCAAAACAGCATTGAGTAATGGTGAAAGCCAGTGGATAACCGGTGAGGCTGCGCGTAATGATGTGCAGACATTACGGGCTGAAAGCTGTGCCGTATTAACCGGTATCAATACCATACAGGCAGATAATCCACGGTTGAATGTACGGCGGTTTTCCGCATTGCGGCAACCACTGCGTATCATCCTGGATAGCAAGCTGCGCATCACCCCAGCTTATCAAGTGATTCAGGATGTGAATAGTCCTACTTTAATTATTACCACAGTTAGCGACAAAGTTAAAAAAACTGTTTTCGATCCTTACCCGCATGTTTCCATTCTAACTGTGCCGGCCAATCAGCATGGCCAGATTGATTTGCAAAAATTATGGCCGGTTTTGGCTCAACGCGATATTGGACTGATACTGGTTGAAGCAGGTTCCATCCTGAATTCTGCGTTACTTGCTGCCAATGCCGTAGATGAAATAGTTTATTATCAGGCGCCAAAAATTCTTGGTGCAGCAGCACGCAATGCCATTGAGTTAGCAGAAAATCCACAGGCATTATCAGATTCTGAATGGCAGACAGTAGCTGTAGAGGTTTTAGGTCAGGATTGTCGCTGGTCATTACGTCATCAACAAAGCACAGTCTGGTTAACAGGAATGTTGGAATAACGTTTGTAACAGAGCTATTTATTCAAACAACCTCAATTTTATATACAAAACAGTGCTGAAAATAAACTATCCTTGTGTAACAATAAGCTTATTGTTTGAGCACTGTATTTATGTAACATCATAAATGTTAGTATCATTGTGATTATTCTATTGGTATTTTAAAACAAAGGCTTTACCATGCGTATTTTATTAACGGGTTCAAAAGGTCAGGTAGGTAGTTGCTTAAGAGACAGATTGCCTGAAAATTGGGAATTGATTGCCAGTGACTCGCAGACACTGAATATTACTGATGCACATAATGTGCACAACATGGTAAAAACTTTTGAACCGGATGTAATTATAAACGCAGCAGGTTACACCAAAGTTGATGCCGCAGAAACCGATAAAGCCAAAGCTTTCGCAGTGAATGCAACAGGAACTTTGAATCTGGCTCAAGCGGCTCGGGCAATTGGTGCACGCCTGATTCATCTGTCTACCGAGCAAGTATTTGATGGCCATCATCATATCATTTTGACAGAAAATATGGCTCCTAATCCATTGAATGTATACGGACACAGTAAGCTGGCAGGGGAGTTACTGGCTTTAAACGCGCACGTAGATACCGCTGTTATTCGTACCTCATGGGTATACAGTGAACATGGACACAATTTTGTCAAAATCATGTTACAAAAAGGATTGGAAACATCCACTATTCGCGTAGTCGACGATCAGATAGGCTGCCCCACCTATGCGGGAGATTTGGCTGAAGCCATTATTCGTCTTGCTGCATTAACTAATCCAGCACGCGGAATAATGCATTTTGCCGGTAGCCAGCAAATGAGTTGGGCAGATTTTGCCCAGCGTATTTTTGCTGAGGCTGCTGAAATTGATGAGCGTTACAAACAGGTTAAAGTAGAGCGGATTGCTACTGCTGATTACCAGTCAGCAGCCACACGACCAGAATTTGGTATTCTGGATAGTCGTACCATACAAAATATACTTCCCGAACCCGTAGCCGATACACCTTTAGCGCACATAATTGCTAAACTACTGGCTTAAGACAATGCACAAAAAAAGCGGGTTACAAAGTAACCCGCTTTTTCATACCTGATAGCATTACTTTTGTGTACGCATATCATGATGCTCAATAACAAAACCAGCGTTCCGATAGGTACGAAAACGCTGCCGTGCAGCTGCTATATCATCCAGATCAGTACTCACAAGCTCCAATACCCGTTCTGGTATGTGCGGAGCATCACACCAATAAACATTTGCCAGATTAATCACCACATAATCCTTCAGCATGGTAGGTAAATCTGAACCATAAGCCAGTAACACTAATGGCTCGGTAACAGGCTGCGGTTGCTGAGGTGACCAGATTTCATGCGGAATAAAACTGGTGGCCTGAAACGACCATAGAGCATGATCCAACTGATTTACACGGCTTTCGTCTTCTAACCAGATCAGAACACTTGCCCCACTTTTATATACCTTTTGAGTCAGCCGGCAAGTAAAAGAGACTGGATCAGTAATATGAGTATAAAAAGTAATAGTGGCCATAATGCCTCAAGCTTAGGCTTGCCGGATCAGATATTCAAGCAGCAACGGCACAGGGCGACCTGTAGCACCTTTATTATTGCCTGAATGCCATGCCGTACCAGCAATATCCAGATGAGCCCAAGGATAGGCCTCGGTAAAACAGGATAAAAATGCCGCAGCAGTAATTGTTCCGGCAGGACGTCCGCCTATATTCTGCAAATCTGCAAAATTGGATTTTAGCTGCTCCTTGTACTCATCAAATAAAGGCAATTGCCATGCTTTATCATTAATATTGGCTGCTGCCTGCAATATCTGATCAATGACTGACTGATTATTGCCCAGTACAGCTTGCGCAACATGACCCAGCGCAATAATACAGGCTCCAGTTAACGTGGCCACATCAATTACCGCCTTGGGCTGGAAGCGTTCAGCATAGGTAAGAGCATCGCATAAAATTAGCCTGCCTTCTGCATCGGTATTCAGAACCTCAATATTTAAGCCATTCATAGCTTTAACAATATCTCCCGGTTTGACTGCATGACCAGAAGGCATATTCTCACAGGTAGGAACGATAGCAACCAGATTCAGCGGTAGCTTAAGCTTGGCAGCTGCTGCAAAAGTACCAATAACAGCAGCAGCACCACACATATCAAATTTCATTTCATCCATCGCAGCACCCGGCTTAAGGGAGATGCCGCCAGAATCAAAAGTAATACCTTTGCCTACAAGAACCACCGGCTTATCTTCAGCATTAGAAGCACCACGATATTGCAGTTCAACAAGATAAGCACCAGCAGAACTGCCTTGTGCAACAGCCAGCAAAGCATTCATACCCATTTCCTGAATATCGGCTGTAGACATAATTCGTGCGCTTGCACCCACATCAGCGGCAATCTGAGCTGCAGAAGAAGCCAGATAATCCGGGGTGCACAGATTACCGGGTGCATTGCTCAGATCTTTGCAGATATTCATACCATAAACTATGGCCTCGCCTTTGTTCAGGGATGCATTCACAGCATGAACAGTGTAGTAATTAATCTGTTCAAGTAGTGTAGGTTTAGGATCACTTTTAAACGTATCAAAACAATAACCAGCTTCACCTACTGCAATCGTAAATGCCAGTACCCATTGCTGTGCCAATACTTCAGGCAATAAACTCAAATCCACATTCACCCGAGTTTGTTCTTTGGCCCAGCTGGCTGCCGTTGCTGCCAATTTCTGTATACTGGCATAGTCTTCTTTTTCAATACACACTACAGCCATAGCCTGTACCTGATCCTGCTCAACTGTATTAGCAGCAATAAAATCTTTTTGTTGCTGTTGTAACTGAGACAGTAAAGTACCTGCTACAGAATTGTCGTGTTTACTGTTTGCAGTACAGACAAAAAGTAAAGAACTGTTTCTTTGCGGCTGCAATTGTTCGGCTTTTATGCTAAATTCCATCTTTTCCTCTCCCATTATAAGGGCGTTGTATATATTCTGGACTAATCATGCGTTAAGCTGATCCGGATGCCCCTATTGTAACGCAGGCTGTCACCAAAATACGGATAGTCGCATATGTGTTTATTATTTTATGATTTATCAACGCCAATTTATTAAAGAATTATCATGGGCTGCCGTGGGCATTTTCATGATTTTGCTGGTAGTGCTAGTGGCCACGCAAGCAATCAATCTGCTGGGCAGGGCAGCCAGCGGTCGCGTAGCTATTGATGCAGTAACCGCATTAGTTGGGTTCTGGACAATTGGTCTGACGCCTGTGTTATTGATTTTAACTGCCTATATTAGCATTATTACCGTACTTACCCGATACTGGCGTGATAGCGAAATGGTTATCTGGCTGTCCAGTGGCTTATCACTAAGAAACTGGATATTCCCCTTAATGAAATTCGCACTTCCATTTGCTATTCTGGTGGCCGTGGTATCCATGTTAGTTCAGCCGTGGGCAGAGTTGCGTAGCCGTGAATTTGCAGAACTGCTGAAACAGAAACAGGAAATGTCATTGCTGGAACCGGGTGTATTTCGAGAAATAGGCAAAAGCCATCCACGGGTTTATTTTATCGAATCATTTGACCCTGATAGTGGCCATGCCAGCAACCTGTTTGTACGAGAAAAAGAAAAAAATGGTAAAGACAGTACGATTTTCGCCAAACGTGGCGAGTTCAAACAGGACGGAGAAAAGCGTATTCTGACTCTGGAAGATGGATTTCGCTATTACGGAAAGCCCGGACAGGCAGACTATCAACGAGCTTCATTTCACAAAATGACTTTAGTCATCAGCGTTAATACAATGATAGTCGACCCAAAACAAAATCGGCATACCATTCCTACCGCTGCACTGTTTGCCAGCGATGACGCTATTTACAAAGCAGAGTTGATGTGGCGTTTATCATTACCAATAAGCGTAATTATACTGGCTTTGCTGGCGTTACCACTATCTTATTATAATCCACGCACTGGCCATACCTATAATATTCTGATTGCGATAGCCGTGTTTTTAATTTACCAGAATGGACTGACCTTTTTACGGGATATGGTTGAAAATAGTCGTATTCCACTTTGGCTTGGTATATTGCCGATGCATCTGATGATGTTTATGGTGTTTTTATTTCTATTGCGTTGGCGCGATCTTCCATCGGCTTCTTTTAAAGCAGCATTTACATCATTATTGAGAGGTCGTTCCTGATGCGTTTGCTTAATCGTTATGTAATTAGCCAACTGTCGATTTGCACTTTGTATGCATTACTGGTACTGATAAGCCTATACAGCTTCTTTGACATCATGGGCGAAATCAGCCATGTGGGTGACGGGCGTTACACAGCAAGTAAAATGCTGTATTACGTCTTATTGCTGATTCCTACTCATGCCTATGAGCTTATGCCACTGGCTGTATTGGTAGGTGCGTTAGTATGCCTAAACCAGATGGCCAGCCACAGTGAATTTACCGTAATCAGAACATCTGGTATTCGCCTGTCAAGTATCATTAGCATGATGTTACAGTTTGGCTTACTGTTTGCCATTATTGCTGCGTTACTAGGTGAATATGTCGTACCTAAAATTGGCCCTTATGCAGAACAGTATCAATTGCATGCCCGTCAGAATAGCATTAGTGCCGGAGATAGCGGTATATGGTTAAAGCAGGGGCAGGATATCGTGAATGTAGCTGAAATGTTACCCGACGGCAGCTTAAAAAACATCAGCATATATCGCCATGATGAACAGTTCCGCTTAATGGAAACTTTACATGCTTCCAGTGCCAATGTTGATACACATACTCAGCAAGGTAAGAAATCAAAATGGCATCTACATCAGGTAGAGCAGACACTTCTTCAGGAGCATCAGATGACAGTAACGCATCTGGAAAATCTGGATTGGCGCATGTCCATCAATCATCAGCTTCTGAATATATTATTGGTAGCGCCAGAACAAATGTCCATTATGGCACTATCGACTTATACTAAGCATTTGAAAAATAATCACCAGCAAACGACCCGTTACGAGCTGGCGTGGTGGCGTAAAATTGCCTATCCCTTGGCCTGTATCGTTATGGCACTGGTAGCCTTGGCTTTTACACCGCAGCAAAACCGGCATGGCAATATGGGCTTGAAACTTTTTTATGGAATTTGTTTAGGACTACTATTCCATTTTTCAGGACGCTTGTTTGGATTTACCAGCCAGCTATATAAGATACCAACACCGATTGCCGCATTTCTGCCTACAATATTATTTTTATGTCTGGCTATATACCTGATTAGACGGCAAGAAAAGCGATGATATACAGTTAGTTGAAATCAATATTTTCTAAATTAATCAGACACGATTACAATAGTCACTCATGTGCAAAATAGTTTAATGACTACAACTTCTCAATAGAATATCAATAAACGATAGCTAGTAAGAAGCTCTGTTTCAAAAAATTTGCATCACATATAGACCTGTTGCGTAGATTTAAAAACAAATTGATATCACCACTGGAGCGGACTCAGAATCAGCTAATCAGATTTATATCCACCATATTGTGCAAATAGCGAAAATGGATAACAGCGTTGGCGAATTTGAAATTTTTGTTTTATTTATAAATGAAAATAAAAATTACTGCCAACATTAAAACAATCCGTCAATTACACCGCACTATTAATAATCAGAATTTTTGGTACCCGACACACAATTCAATCATAGATAATTTAAAATTCAGTTAAACAAATTATATTCTATCAAATATTATTTATTCTTATACCATAAGAATAAATAAAGCAAATTAAAAATTGTATACGCATATAATAAAGTAAATATAATTTAAATCAGCAGCTAAGCATTTCTTACGACATAACTATGCCAAAGCATATATTTGATTAACTTTCAAAAAAATACTTATGATATATATTAAGTATTTTAGATTAAATCTATTTAAATCATTAATATATAATCTATATCTATGAATTAAATAAACTACTTTAGAGCTTACCAACACATAAACACAAAATCACGCATATATCATTATATTAGCAATACGTACAAAATAACTGATACAGCCGGTATAAATATAAATCATTAATAGAGTAACTTATGCAATTTTTTCTGTTCACCAGACTGAGTTAAAGTACCGGCACTTTGCAGTAGCTGGATATAAGAAGTGATATAGCCATATTGAGCTTCAGCTAACTTCTGTTCTGCATCCGCTTTAGCCTGTATTGCTTGTAATTCGTCCAGATTACTGCGTATACCTACTTTACGGCCTAACTGCGTAGCCTGTAATTTTACCGTATTGGCCTTCAATAACTGCCGCTGTGCCTGAATCTGATACAGATTGCCTAATGTAGTTTGATATGCCTGATCAATATTCAGTTCAATTTTACGTTCAGTAGCCGTTAATAAGAATTTATTTTGTTGTTCTCTGGCTGCTGCTTCTTTAATCTTACTGTGAATCAGCCCACCACTAAATATAGGTGCTGAAAGCTGAATGGTTATGATACCGCCTTTACTGCGAGTACCATGATCCATACCATAAAACTGTTGAATCTGATGATTATCCTGATAGCCGCCATTAAGCGTTAATTTGGGCCAGTTTTCAGCTTTAGCAGCAATATAAGCCTGTTTGGCATTGTCCAATGCCAACTTTTGCTGTTGCCACTCAGGATTATTGTTCTGTGCCAGAGTTATCCAGTCTGATTTACTTGATTTACCCAGTAAATCGCCAAAGTCAGTATTTTTCAAATGCTTAATTTTCTTCGGATCCAGTCCCGTAATATTAGCCAGATTATTTTGTGCTACCAGCAGATCAGTCATCGCACTGACTTTTTTTGCTCGGGCAGCTTCATAGCCTGCTTGCGCTTCATTAGTATCGACAATCGTAGCTGCTCCCTTTTTAAATAAGGCCAATGATTGCCTGATTTGCATTGCATAGGCTTCTTTTTCTTTTTCAATAGAAACCAGCTTATCTTCAACCAGTAATACCTGAAAATAAGCCTTGGCTACTTTAAACAGTAGATCTTCCTTTACATTTTCCAGCTGCCAGTCAGCAATATCAGCCGTAATTTTACCTTGCTGGTATTGTGCCCATTTAGTTTTATCAAACAACGCCTGACTTGCCTGAACATTCCAGCCATGCGTCTGAGTAGTACTAGACAAAGAAGAGGGCTGTTTCTGATAAATATAACTAGTATTTACCTGTGGCAATAAAGCAGCTCGTGTTTGTACCAATTGCTGTTTTTGAGCATCCCGTTCACTTTGGGCTGCTGCATATTCTGCTGAATAGCTTAATGCAGCCTGCCAGGCATCAAACAAATCGAAAGCCAGTGCCCTTGCAGAGACAATAACGCAACCAATAAAAATACAAACGGTTTGCCAAGTACCAATACGAATATATTTTTGCATCAACGTTCTCGCATACTTTCATCAACTTTAGTTTGTAGCGGGCTTAATAAATAAGTGATAACGCGACGCTTACCAGTTTTAATCTCAGCAGTTACATTCATACCCGCTGTTAAATTTACCTTTTTGCCATCTATCATAAGATAATTTTTGTCCATAGCAATGGTTGCGGCAAAGACCAGTCCCAGTTTTTCATCTTCAATCGCATCAAAGCTGACATGCTTTACCTTACCAGTTAAATATCCATAACGCGTATAAGGGAAAGACTCAATTTTAATAACTGCATCTTGGCCAGTCCTAATAAAACCAATATCTTTATTGGGTACCAATGCCTCAATTTCCATCTGATCCTGATCAGGTACAATTACCATAATCTGTTGAGCAGCAGTCACAACTCCACCTACAGTATGCGTGGCAAGCTGTTGTACCGTACCATCAACGGGCGACTTTAAAGTCATTAACTGCTTGCGCTGCAATGCTTTGTCTGTGGCTTCAGTAAGTTGCTGGATCTGTTCATTTGCCTGTCGCAGCTGATCAAGCGTATCGCGCTTAAGCGTATTAGTTTGTAAGTGACGGTTCTGCTCAGCTTCACGTATACTTTCTTGAATCTGCTTAAGCTGGCTGCGCTGGCTGGCTAAATCATTTTTATTTTGAATATACTTGCTTTGCTGTTCGTAATAAGCATGTTTAGAAACAAAGTTCTGTGCCAGCAAATCCTTATAATCTGCTGTACGGCTCCGTTCAATCGCAGTAGTTTGCTCAAGTTTGTTTACCTGAGCTTGAATACCTTGAAGCTGAGCCTGATGTTCTCGCAACACGGTTTGTAATTGGGCATCCTGAGTAAACCATGTCTGAAACTGATGTAGTGCCAGCGATTGCGCCTCTATAATCTGTTCAGGATTAAGATGCCATTGTGTGGCTAATTTTCGATCTAGCTGAGGAGCCTGACGCGTATCAACTGCACGGATAACTGCTTCCAAACGCAGCTTATTTAAGCGTGCAGCCTGCAAGGATTTATCTGACTGCGCATAGTCACTATCCGAACCGATGCCACTTAACTGAACCAGTACCTGACCATTTTTTACATGATCGCCATTTTTGACCGCAATTTTATCTACAACCGAAGTTTCCAGTGGCTGAATTATCTTACTGCGTCCCCCAAGAGTGGTTTTACCCATAGCCACAGCAACAATATCCAGCTTGCCTAATAGTGCCCATACAAGTGCAATAACAGCAAACAATATAATCAGGCGTGCAGTCCATTTGGGTGCGACGGAAAGAGGCGTTTCCGTTAATTCCAGATGTGCCGGTAAAAATGCACGCTCATCATCGTCGCGCTTAGGCGGATCAAGCTGAAAACGGACAGACCAAACATTTTTCCACACCGTCGTATAACGACGTACAAAATCTTTGAAAGCTTGAAAGCGAATACCCATAATCTATTTTCTTATTTTAATTTCAATATTAGCTATTCTGAAGCTGATATAGATAACGATAGTAACCATCAGGCTTAGCGAGCAATTCCTGATGAGTTCCTTCTTCAACTATCATGCCTTTGTCCATCGCAATAATGCGATCGGCCATACGAACAGTAGATAGGCGATGAGCAATAATCAAAACCGTACGGCCTCTGCAAATAGCCTGCATATTTTGCATAATGGCTCGTTCCGATTCATAATCCAGTGCACTAGTTGCTTCATCCAGAATCAGAATTCGCGGATTTCCTACCAAAGCCCGGGCAATAGCGATGCGCTGTCTTTGTCCACCAGAGAGACCTGCACCCTGTTCACCAACTACAGTGTCATAGCCTTCAGGCAACTCCATAATAAAATCATGAGCACCTGCCATTTTAGCCGCATACATAATTTTTTCCAGAGGCATCCCCGGATCAGCAAGAGCAATATTGGCGCGAATACTCTGATTCAAGAGCACATTTTCCTGAAGAACCACACCAACCTGACGGCGTAGCCATGCCGGATCGGCCAGTGCCAGATCATTGCCATCTACCAGCACTCGTCCACGTTCAGGGGTATATAAGCGTTGTACCAGCTTAGTTAAAGTTGATTTACCAGAACCGGAACGTCCCACAATACCCAGAATTTCACCAGACCTAATCCGCAAATTTAAATCACGCAGAATTTCTGCACCATCCGGACGATAGCGAAAAGAAATTTTTTCAAATTCAATCTGGCCTTTAATATTTGGCAAAGCCATGCGTGAAGTAGGATTTTCTGTCGGGGTATTTAAAATATCGCCAAGACGGGAAACAGAAATACCCACCTGCTGAAAATCCTGCCACAGCTGTGCTAGGCGGATCACAGGAGCTGCAACCTGACCTGCAAGCATATTAAACGCAATTAATTGGCCTACTGTCAGCTCACCTTTAATCACCAGATGGGCACCTAGCCATAAAGTAACAACCGTCACCAATTTCTGAATCAACTGCACGCCCTGCTGACCAATAGTAGCAAGGCGGGTAACGCGGAAACCTGAGCTAACATAAGCAGCCAGCTGCTGATCCCAGCGTCTGGTCATCTGAGGCTCAACCGCCATAGCCTTAATTGTACCAATAGCTGTTACCGATTCAACCAGAAATGACTGATTATCAGCATTTCTGGCAAATTTGTCATTTAGTCTCGAACGCAAAACCGGACTAATAGTTGCAGACCAGATAGCATAACAAGGCAGAGATACGAGAACTACTAACGTAAGCCAGCCACTATAAAACCACATTACCAGCAGAAAGATAAAAGAAAAGCAGAGATCCAGTACCGAAGTTAATGCCTGTCCTGTTAAAAAGTTACGGATTTGTTCCAGCTCACGTACTCGCGCAACCGTATCGCCTACTCGCCGGTGTTCAAAATAGGCCAGAGGTAGGCTTAACAGATGACGGAATAATCGTGCGCCCAATTCGACATCGATACGTGACGTAGTATGAGCAAAAATATAAGTGCGTAATCCACCTAAAACCACATCAAAGATAGTAATTACCAGCAAAGCAATAGTAATAACATCAAGAGTGGAAAAACCGCGGTGTACCAGAACTTTATCCATCACTACCTGAAAAAACATAGGCGTGACTAGTGCAAAAAGCTGAATAAAGACAGATACAATCAATACTTCCACAAAAATACGCCGGTATTTGATTACCGCAGGAATAAACCAAGTAAAATCGAACTTAGCCAGTTGCCCAAGTATAGATGCTCTTGACGCAACCAGAATCAACTGACCAGAGTAACGCTGTGCAAACTCTTCTTTATTCAGAATAACCGGCTTTCCTGCTTCGACATCCTGAATCAGATAACGATCCTCATCTATTCTGGCTAAAATAAAATGCTGACCATCGTCCCGCCATACCAATGCCGGTAAAGCAAGTAGATGCAGACGCTTAATATCGTGCTTAACTAGTTTGGCTTTTAAGCCCAGATCTTTAGCTGCAAGTAACCATTGTTCAATTTTTAAATCATTCTGTTCTGCATACCTATGCATAATGTCCGCAGGATTAACGGCTATGCCATGAAAATGGGCTAAAAGAACCAGAGCAGAAACAGCAATACTGGGTTTTTCAAATTCAGCGGGTATAGAAAGTTCTGGTGGTAATGACATAGATTTCAGTATTAATGTTTAAATATCTACGTATAAGTTAACACAAATAAAGAAAAAAATACATAGTAAAATTACTTTCAAGTATAAATTATTTATAAGCTGTATGTGAATAAGAGTTTTATAATAATTTTTGTAAATTAAAATTGATTTATTTTTTTTAAATATGTTAAATTATTATAGATTATTGTTTCCGCAGGAGGGATAAACAAAAAATTTAATAACCCAATATATAATTTGGATATAAACTAAAATATATATTTTAATATTATATTAAATTTATAACTTTACATTTAATATTGAAATTAGTGAGTTATATTTGTTTATTTATCTTATGCATTTCACGGTTAAATAATTAAGCTCGAAATTGATACTCAGTAAGTATACTTGTAATAAATTCCAATAAAACTCAAACTGGAGGTAAGTTCAAAGAAACTCAGTTAATGTAGTGTTCTTAATGTTTAGATATTAATTTATAACAGACAAATAAACTGTTATTCCGACTTAACATTTAAAAAAGAGGTCATACTTTGAATAAATCTAAAGAAACAGATGTCTATTTAAATATTGTATCAGCTGGGCAAAACGATAATATTAATCTTATGGAGGGTAGTATGAACAATGATAATTTGAGTGGCACAAATCAGGACGATATTTTAATTGGTAGAGAAGGGAATGACAGACTTTACGGTGGAGAAGGAGATGATACCTATGTATTTGCCAAAGGTCATGGTAAGGATTATGTAAGTGATAGTGGCGGCAAATCAGATACGATCCAATTTCTGGATGTGAATTTTAATGAGGTTAAATTTCGCAAGAATGGTAATACTTTAATTATTTATGGTTACAACGAAGGAGATTCAATTGAAGTAGGAGATTTTTTCTATGGTAACGACAAATATGTTATAGAAAATTTCGTATTTAAGGATAGAACAGTTACTCTGGAGCAATTACGCACAGAGGGTATGGAGCTATACGGTACTGCAGGAAATGACAGTATTAGTATTTCAGTAGGTAAAGCCATTATGCATGGAGGAGACGGTAATGACACCCTTAGTGCGAGCGCCTGGAGTAATGCCAATGACGTACTGGATGGCGGTGCCGGTAATGATACCCTTTATGCATATGGTGGAGATGACATATTAATTGGAGGCACAGGAGATGACAAACTTTATGGTGGAGAAGGAAATGATACCTATGTATTTGCCAAAGGTCATGGTAAGGATTATGTAAGTGATAGTGGCGGCAAATCAGATACGATCCAATTTCTGGATGTGAATTTTAATGAGGTTAAATTTCGCAAGAATGGTAATACTTTAATTATTTATGGTTACAACGAAGGAGATTCAATTGAAGTAGGAGATTTTTTCTATGGTAACGACAAATATGTTATAGAAAATTTCGTATTTAAGGATAGAACAGTTACTCTGGAGCAATTACGCACAGAGGGTATGGAGCTATACGGTACTGCAGGAAATGACAGTATTAGTATTTCAGTAGGTAAAGCCATTATGCATGGAGGAGACGGTAATGACACCCTTAGTGCGAGCGCCTGGAGTAATGCCAATGACGTACTGGATGGCGGTGCCGGTAATGATACCCTTTATGCATATGGTGGAGATGACATATTAATTGGAGGCACAGGAGATGACAAACTTTATGGTGGAGAAGGAAATGATACCTATGTATTTGCCAAAGGTCATGGTAAGGATTATGTAAGTGATAGTGGCGGCAAATCAGATACGATCCAATTTCTGGATGTGAATTTTAATGAGGTTAAATTTCGCAAGAATGGTAATACTTTAATTATTTATGGTTACAACGAAGGAGATTCAATTGAAGTAGGAGATTTTTTCTATGGTAGCGACAAATATGTTATAGAAAATTTCATATTTAAGGATAGAACGGTAACTCTGGAGCAATTACGCACAGAGGGTATGGAGCTATACGGTACCGCAGGAAATGACAGTATTAGTATCTCAGTAGGGAAAGCCATTATGCATGGAGGAGACGGTAATGACGCCCTTAGTGCGAGCGCCTGGAGTAATGCCAATGACGTACTGGATGGCGGTGCCGGTAATGATACCCTTTATGCATATGGTGGAGATGACATATTAATTGGAGGCACAGGAGATGACAAACTTTATGGTGGAGAAGGAAATGATACCTATGTATTTGCCAAAGGTCATGGTAAGGATTATGTAAGTGATAGTGGCGGCAAATCAGATACGATCCAATTTCTGGATGTGAATTTTAATGAGGTTAAATTTCGCAAGAATGGTAATACTTTAATTATTTATGGCTACAACGAAGGAGACTCAATTGAAGTAAGAGATTTTTTCTATGGTGGTGATGGACATGCTATAGAAAATTTCGTATTCAAGGATAAAATGGTAACTCTGGAGCAATTACGCACAGAGGGTATGGAGCTATACGGTACCGCAGGAAATGACAGTATTAGTATCTCAGTAGGGAAAGCCATTATGCATGGAGGAGACGGTAATGACGCCCTTAGTGCGAGCGCCTGGAGTAATGCCAATGACGTACTGGATGGCGGTGCCGGTAATGATACCCTTTATGCATATGGTGGAGATGACATATTAATTGGAGGCACAGGAGATGACAAACTTTATGGTGGAGAAGGAAATGATACCTATGTATTTGCCAAAGGTCATGGTAAGGATTATGTAAGTGATAGTGGCGGCAAATCAGATACGATCCAATTTCTGGATGTGAATTTTAATGAGGTTAAATTTCGCAAGAATGGTAATACTTTAATTATTTATGGCTACAACGAAGGAGACTCAATTGAAGTAAGAGATTTTTTCTATGGTGGTGACGGATATGCTATAGAAAATTTCGTATTCAAGGATAAAACAGTCACTCTGGAGCAATTACGCAAAGACGGAATGGTATTGTATGGTACAGATGGTAATGACAACATTACACTTTCTTCAGGTAAAGCAATTATTTACGCAGGTGCTGGTGATGATGGTTTGAGAGGAGGAGATAGAGATGATATTTTAGATGGTGGTGAAGGAGATGATCATTTATATGGACAAGGAGGAAATGACATATTAATTGGCGGTGCTGGTGATGACAGCATTTGGTCAGAAGATGGTGACGATATAATAATTGGTGGCTCTGGTAATGATTACCTTTCTGGTCGTGGTGGGAATGATATCTATATTTTTTCTAAAGGACATGGTCAGGATATGGTATGGGATGGCAATGTTTCATTGCATAGTGAGAATGGCAAAGAAGATACAATTATATTTACAGATGTAAATTTTTATGAAGTTACATACCGTAAAGAGGGAAATACATTATTTCTTATGGGCTACAATGAAGGAGATGTTGTAGAAATCAGAGATTGCCTCTATGAAGACGGTACTAATTGGGCTGCGATTGAAAAATTTGTTTTCAAAGACAGAGTGGTAACACTTTCTCAAATAAAAGCGGCATTTGAAAATAATGATAATCAAAATGGTGATTATCATATTTATTTATCAAATAGTATAAATCAAAATAATCAACATGGTTATCCTTTGGTAACCAGTCAGGTTCAGCAGCTTGTGAATGCAATGGCTAGTTTAAACACAAATGCGATTGATGGTATGCAAATATGTGAATTATTGAATCAAAATGGCTTGTTAAATAATTTTGCAACTTGTTTTGAAAAATAATTTCAATTCAATAGATAAGCGCTGAGTTAAAACCTGTGATTTATAATAATCACAGGTTTTTTAAATTTCTACTTATTTTTTAACACTTTATATTTACTACATAATTGATGGAAAAAATATATTATATATTTAAATGTTTAATATTAAATTAATTACCCATTGTTCAATATTTTATAAGAAATAATTAGAGCGTGAATACAAGAAAAGACTGAAAAGGTAGATGAAATTTAGTCAGATATTTATAGAATCAGAAAACAGCACCGTCTGCTTCTGAATTAGTTGATGATAAGTGGATACGATATGCAAATGCTGAGGGAGACGCCTTGATAATCGATGCACAGGAATATATGACGCATAGTGGTGGCTGGTTTTAAATTCTAAATAGTTTTTATAAGTAATAGTTATTTTGTTGTGTTAAAGAAGTAAAGTTTGTTACTATTCAGGCAGATGAAAATTGATGAGTGCATGGAGAATATAAAGGTATGTTTTGGCTACTTATTGGAATTATCATAATCACTTTTTTCTTACCCTTACTTAGCGTTTGGATTGTGGTTAAAGTAACGGATTTAGCAAAAGCGCATCCAAAACCGGCAAAATATACATTAATAACCATGTTCATTATATTGATGGTAGCAGGTGGTTTAAAAATACGAGATATATATTATGAAAAATCGCCGTATTACTTTTGGAATGAATTAATGCGGAAAAATCCTAAACCATTTAATGTATCACAAGAAGAGTTTGAGGCTAAGAACAGAGCTGGGTATTGCTGGCGGGACAGAAAATATTATAGCAAGGAAGAGCTATGGCATAAGGCGATGAAAAGTTTAACTGGTCGAATGATATATGAAAATAAATTTTATTGGGATAATAAGATAGTTAATGATAATGGCGAATTTTTGCCTACAGAAGATGAATGTGTAAGGCAGAAGGGTTGTAGAGTCTTTAAAATTCCGATGAATCCAGATAAAGAAAAATTTCTTAAAAATAATATTGAAAAGGAAAATGATTTTTGGAAAGGCATTGATATATTAATTAAACATAATGAAGCGCAAAGCTTTATACTTGCGTCGGATCAAAATTATATTAATGACGATTTTAAGTTAAAAAACTATATTTTGATACATAAAAAAGGTAATCCATCTTATCTTTCTGTCTATGATAGTAATAATTGCTGTACTGTTTTAAATAAATCAGAATGGTCATTGATAAAAAAAAACTATATTTTAAAATACATTGGAATTGATACAGTAGTATTTATGCAAGAATCTAAAATTCCCATTGATATTGACATTAACTCTTGGGGTGTAGGTAATTTTTATTTGAGTGTTACATATTCTAAATCAATAAGTGTGCCAGAATTTGTAGCTAAAGATAAAAGTGAAACATTTAAGGATACCAGAAAAGTTTATTTGTTAAATAATTGTGGCGATGTTTTATATAGACCAAATTATTGGTGGCGCAGGTAATTTACTATAAATTATAGATCACTACTTTAACTATTTATTGTGTTAATATAAGTTTTTTTATGTTTAATCCGTAGGTCTAAATATTAAATAAAAGGAGCAATAACATGGCTTATGAAGTGAATGCAGGTAAAGATTTAGTGAGTATAGATGAGATTCTCGCCAGATATTTGTGGAATCAGAAAACAGCACCGTCACCATCTGAACTAGCTGATGATAAGTGGATACGAGATGCGAATGCTGTGGGAGACGCCTTGATTATCAATGCGCAGGAATATATGACGCATGGGGGGGCGGTTTGTGTCAGCAGCTGATTTTCAGTTTTAAATAGTTTTTAAGTAATAGTTTTTATTGTACATTAAAGAAATAAAGTTTGTCACTAAGTGCATGGAGAATATAAAGTTATGTTTTGGCTATTTGTTGGAATTATCACACTTACTTTTGTCTTACCCTTACTTAGCGCTTGGATTGTGGCTAAAGTAATGGATTTAGCAAAAGCGCACCCAAAACCGGCAAAATATACCTTAATAACCATGTTCATAATATTGATGGTAGCAGGTGGTTTAAAAATACGAGATATATATTATGAAAAATCGCCGTATTACTTTTGGAATGAATTAATGCGGAAAAATCCTAAACCATTTAATGTATCACAAGAAGAGTTTGAGGCTAAGAACAGGGCAGGGTATTGCTGGCGGGATAAAAAATATTATAGCAAAGAAGAGCTGTGGCATAAGGCGATGAAAAGTTTAACTGGTAGAATGATATATGAAAATAAATTTTATTGGGATAATAAAGTAGCTAATATCGATGGCGAATTTTTGCCTACAGAAGATGAATGTGTAAGGCAGAAGGGTTGTAGAGTCTTTAAAATTCCGATGAATCCAGATAAAGAAAAATTTCTTAAAAATAATATTGAAAAGGAAAATGATTTTTGGAAAGGCATTGATATATTAATTAAACATAATGAAGCGCAAAGCTTTATACTTGCGTCGGATCAAAATTATATTAATGACGATTTTAAGTTAAAAAACTATATTTTGATACATAAAAAAGGTAATCCATCTTATCTTTCTGTCTATGATAGTAATAATTGCTGTACTGTTTTAAATAAATCAGAATGGTCATTGATAAAAAAAAACTATATTTTAAAATACATTGGAATTGATACAGTAGTATTTATGCAAGAATCTAAAATTCCCATTGATATTGACATTAACTCTTGGGGTGTAGGTAATTTTTATTTGAGTGTTACATATTCTAAATCAATAAGTGTGCCAGAATTTGTAGCTAAAGATAAAAGTGAAACATTTAAGGATACCAGAAAAGTTTATTTGTTAAATAATTGTGGCGATGTTTTATATAGACCAAATTATTGGTGGCGCAGGTAATTTACAATAAATTATAGATTACTACTTTAACTATTTATTGTGTTAATATAAGTTTTAATTTGTTTAATATATGGGTTTAAATATTAAAAAAGGAGCAATAACATGGCTTATGACGTGAATGCAGGTAAAGACTTAGTGAGTGTAGATGAGATTCTCGCCAGATATTTATGGAACCAGAAAACAGCACCATCACCATCAGAATTAGTTGATGATAAGTGGATACGAAATGCAGGTGCTGAGGGAGATGCATTGATGATCGATGCACAGGAATATATGACGCATGGTGGTGGACGATTTGTGTCAGCAGTTGATTTTCAGTTTTAAATAGTTTTATAAGTAATAGTTTTTATAGTACATTAAAGAAATAAAGTTTGTCACTAAGTGCATGGAGAATATAAAGTTATGTTTTGGCTACTTGTTGGAATTATCACACTTACTTTTGTTTTACCCTTACTTAGTGTTTGGATTGTGGTTAAAGTAACGGCTTTAGCAAAAGCGCATCCAAAACCGGCGAAATATACATTAATAACTATGTTCATTATATTGATGGTAGCAGGTGGTTTAAAAATACGAGATATATATTATGAAAAATCGCCGTATTACTTTTGGAATGAATTAATGCGGAAAAATCCTAAACCATTTAATGTATCACAAGAAGAGTTTGAGGCTAAGAACAGGGCAGGGTATTGCTGGCGGGATAAAAAATATTATAGCAAAGAAGAGCTGTGGCATAAGGCGATGAAAAGTTTAACTGGTAGAATGTTATATGAAAATAAATTATATTGGGATAATGAGGTAATTGATGCAGGAGGAAATCCAAGACCAACAGCAGCTGATTGCATCCGTTATCGGGGGTGTAGAGTATTGAAAATTCCTATGAGTTTGATTAATCAAGAAATTAGTAAAGATAATATTGAGACAAAAAATAGTTTTTGGAAAAAAATTGATGGACTAATTAATAATAAAAAAGTTCAGAGTTATAAATTTGCCTCGGATGAAAATTATATTAATGATGATTTCGAATTAAATAATTTTGTTTTAATTCATCAATTAGATGATCGTATTCCTACTAACACTACTTTATATAGTAGTAATTGTTGTTCAGTTTTAAGTAAAGCAGAATTGTCATTGATAAAAAATAAATATAAATTAAAATATGCAGAAAGTGATATGGGAACATTTTTAGAAGAGTCGAGAATCCCGATTGACATAGATATCAACTCTTGGGGAGTAGGAAATTTCTATTTAGGTGTTACAAGCTATTATTATTTTGATATTGTAAACTTTGAAGAGAGAGATGAATCTGGATTACCTGAAGATATATTTATTTTAAATAACTGTGGCGATATTTTGTATAAGCCATATTATGATTAAGTAAAAATTTGTTTAAATAGTAAACAATAGATATTATATGTAATTATATTTAAAGTATTATTGTTGTGTCTAGATATTTGATTTCTATATTGAGTAAAAGGAGCGTTAACATGGCATATGAAATGAATGCAGGAAAAGATTTAGTAAGTGTGGATGAGATTTTAGCCAGATATTTATGGAACCAGAAAACAGCACCGTCGCCTTCAGAATTAGTTGATGATAAATGGATACGAAATGCAAATGCTGAGGGAAATGCCTTGATTATAAATGCGCAGGAATATATGACGCATGGCAGTGGACGATTTATATCAGCAGCAGATTTTGGTATGTTTAAAAAATTTTTCAACTCTGAAAGAAGTTTATCAGAAGGTAATCATGATTTCTTATCAATGTGGAAAATGATTTATAATGAAACAATTGATTTATGTACACGTGAAGGAGTTGATAAATATAATAAAATTAAAAATGAGGTATTTAAAACAGCTATTAGTCAATATACTACTGGTATTGGATCTAGTGATTATATAACTCGTGCCTTTATTTTCGGTTCAACAAGTTTTACTATTGATTTTGATTCAATAAGATTTGTGGTTAAAGCGGATGGCACAAGAGAAATACAAGGATTAAAAATAATTCCATGTAAAGATAATTTTGATTTTGATTCTAGTAACGGGGTTGCCAATTACTTTAACAAAGATTTTAAAAAAATGATCGATCCATTTGGAATTGGTAGAACGGTACCGATTCAATTTACAGGAGATGTATCTGCCGTTACTGTGACAGATAAAGATTTTGCTCAATTGAAGGAAGCTAAAATGGAGCGAGACACTGTCGATGCTAGTTTTATTGGACAAACACCAGGGGCAATGAACTTTTATTTAAACGAAATTAAGAGACAAATCAAAATATCTCCATCTATTAATTATACAGACTCCCACGGCAGAAAAGTGATTTATGATGGGAAAGATATATTTAATAAAGGTTCTTTAGAGGCCGAATCAGCTGGTCTATTGGAGATATTTGCCGACGATCCAGATTCGGCATTGATTGGTGGTGGTGGTGAGGATATTTTAAAGGGTGGTAGTGGTAATGATTTGTTAATGGGGTCAAGTTCTTGCTCCATTGAAAAAGATATCCTTATTGGTGGCGATGGCTATGATACTTATATCGCTGACAAAATGGATGTGATTGAAGATTCAGATGGCAAGGGCGCGATATTTAATGTTGATGGAAGTATTTCTGTTGCTAATAAAAATATATTAACCGGAGGTTTTCATTACAAAGATGATCCTGAGAATACTTATTATGGTGGTGGGAATAAATATTACTGGGCTGGTGGAGATTTAATAGTTAATGATGGGTTGAGGGTTAAAAATTTTAAAAATGGCGATTTGAATATTCGACTGAGGGAAAAAAATGATACTCGGCCGGATATTAAGGAGGCGGAGGATATCAGATCGCCTATAGTTATTGATATGAATGGCGACGGGGTGAAAACCAGTGCGAAAGGGCAGCATGTTTATTTTGATCATGATGGCAATGGCTTTGCTGAAAATACTGGCTGGGTAGATAGTCATGATGCGCTTTTGGTTTTAGACCGTAATCAGAACGGCCAGATTGATGACGGACGGGAATTATTTGGCAGCAATACGCTATTGGCTTCGGGTAAGAAAGCAAAAAATGGCTTTGAAGCTTTGGCAGAATTTGATGAGAATCATGATGGGGTAATTGATGCTGCTGATTCTGTGTGGTCGAAATTGCAGCTATGGCAGGATAAGAATCAGAATGGTGTGGTTGATGAGGGGGAGTTGTCGGCATTAAGCGCAAGCCAGATTAAGGCAATCGGGGTTAATTATAAAACTGAGAAGGCTAAGGATGCGCAAGGCAATGAGCATAGGGAAACAACAAAGGTTACGTGGGCTGACGGGCATCAGACAGATGCGACAGATGTGTGGTTTGATACGGAACAGGGGGATGCGTTTAATACTGAAGGTATCGAGATAGATAAGGATATAGCGAAATTACCGTATGTGCAGGGTTTTGGTAATGTGCTGGATCTGCATTCTGCGATGCAGAAGGATGCGGTATTGAAAGATATGGTTAAGGATTATCTGGCTGCTGATGCGAAAACACGCGCTTCGATGTTGGATGAGCTGATATATCGCTGGACAGGCTCAAATCAGGTTCATCCGGCAAGCAGGGGAAGTTACATTGATGCTCGGCAACTGGTGGCATTAGAAAAATTAACTGGTTCAGATTATTTGGGCACGTGGTGCTGGGGAGATCGCGATCGTAATCCGCATAAAAAAGCGGCACCGAAATTAATTGCTGAGTATACCGACTTTGCGGAATATGTTGATGCCTGTTTGTTGGCTGAAGGGGTGTATAAGGAGCTGTTTGCTCCGATTATTCTGGCGCAGTGGGATGCTGAACAGCAAAAAGTCGGATATGACTACTCTAAGCTAAATCAAGAGATAGCAAGGTTAGTGAGCAATAATCAGTTGGATGAAGCGAGAGAACTGGTAAAAATTGATCTGAATCTGGGTAAATATAATAGCGCGATGAGGGAACGGCGGCTGGTCAATAAGTTAGCTGTAATTGGTAATAATGGATTGATAGCACAACTTTATGGTGAGATTGATAATATTTTTATTAGTTCAGGTGGAAATGACTGCTTTAATGGAAATGAGGGGCAGAAAGATCGTTATCTATTTCGCGCAGGGCATGGGCAGGATGTGATAAAGGATTTTGGATATGAATATAGAGAAAATCAGTACAATGATTTATGCTTTGAAGGAGCGAAGCTGGCAGACGCGCAGTTTATACGTTCGGGCAGTGATTTAATTATAAAAGCGTATGATACGAATGACTCTGTAACCTTATTGGATTATTTTAATCATACCTATAGCTGCGCATTTAACTTTGTGTTTGATGATGAAACAATTACTTATGAAGATATAAAGAGTCAATACGTCTTTATTCAAAATGGAAATGATGGAAATAATACAATTACTGGCTGGCAGGGTAAAGATATTTTAAATGGAGGAGCAGGCAATGATACGCTGAACGGGGAAGATGGCGATGATATTCTGAATGGCGGAGCAGGCAATGATAGGCTGAACGGAGGATATGGCAATGATATTCTGAATGGCGAAGCAGGCAATGATACGCTAAACGGAGGGAATGGTTATGATATTCTGATAGGAGGTACAGGCAATGATATTCTGAGAGGAGGAGACTGGCATAAGGATCGTTATGAATTTGAGGCCGGGCATGGTCAGGATGTGGTGCGGGATGATGGCTCACTTTCAAAAGAGCAGCAACATACCCGTAATGATTTAGTATTTAAAGGGGCGAAGCTGGCTGACGCAGAGTTTATCTGTTCCGGAATGGATCTGATTATTAAAGCGTATGGTTCAATGGACTCTGTAACTTTGCCGAATTATTTTAATGCTAATTATCAAGATGGCAGAGCATTTAATTTTATATTTGATGATCAAAGTGTTACTTATGAAGATCTTTATGCATACCCACTATTGGGTGAAAATGGCAATGATATTCTGAATGGTGGAGATAGAAACGATATTATAGATGGCGGAAGCGGTAACGACATTCTGACAGGAGGAGCTGGGAATGACATTTTATGGGGCCGCGATGGCGATGATATTCTGAATGGAGGAGATGGCGACGACATCCTGAATGGCGGACGTGATTACGATATTCTGAATGGTGGTGCGGGCAACGATATCCTCAGTGGAGGAGACTGGCATAAAGACCGTTATGAATTTGAGGCTGGGCATGGTCAGGATGTTATTTATGATCTTGGCTACAGTTCACAAGATGATCAGAGCAATCGTAATGATTTGGTATTTAAAGGTGCTAAGCTCGCCGATGCAGAATTTACTCGTTCTGGGAAAGATTTGGTTATTCGAGCGTATGGTTCAGCAGACTCGGTAACGCTATCGGATTATCTCAATGATGATAATGGTTATAGTAGGGCATTTAATTTTATATTTGATGATCAAAGCATCACTTATGAAGACATTAAATATAATTATGGTGTTACTCAGAGTGGTGATGAACAAGATAATGTACTTACCGGCTGGGAAGGAAAAGATATCCTGAACGGTGGAACAGGTGATGATACGCTGAATGGGGAAGGTGGAAATGATATTTTAAATGGTGGTGCTGGTGATGATATTCTGAATGGCGGAGGTGGTTTCGATATTCTGATTGGTGGTGCTGGAAATGATGTGCTGAAAGGTGGTGAATGGGATAAGGATCGCTATGAATTTGAGGCAGGCCATGGTAATGATGTTATTGATGATTTTGGCTATACTTCGGAAAATCATAAAAAATATATTAATGAATTGGTGTTTAAAGGAGCGAGGCTGGCTGATGCAAGTTTTATCCGATCTGGGAATAATCTGGTTATTCATGCATATGGGACAGAAGATTCAGTAACTCTGCTGAATTATTTTGATGATAGTGAATATTATAAGAGAGCAGCGTTTAATTATATATTTGATGATCAAACTCTCACCTATGAAGATGTCTATAATAATTATACTTTTGCTTATAACGGGGATGAAAAAGATAATGATATTGGTGGCTTTGATGGAAAAGACATTCTGAGTGGCGGAGCGGGCAATGACAGGCTATATGGGCAAGGTGGAGATGATATTCTGATTGGCGGAGCAGGTGATGATATTTTATACGGAGGCGGTGGATATGATATTTTGATAGGTGGCACCGGTAACGATATTCTGTGTGGAGGCAGATATCATAAAGATCGTTATGAATTTGAGGCAGGACATGGCCACGATAAGATTGAGGATGGTGCTTTAGTTTATAGCCAAAGTAATGAGGTGGTATTTAAAGGAGCCAGACTGGCTGATGCAAAATTCATCCGATCAGGGAAAGATCTGATTATTCAAGCGTACGGCTTGGCAGATTCAGTAACTATATTGGGTTATTTTAAGGATCGTGGTGCTTTTAAGTTTATATTTGATGATAGATGTATTAATTATTATGATCTCATAATGGAAGATTTTAAGATTATTCAGTATGGTAATGAGAATGATAATGTTATGTCTGGCTGGGAAGGAGATGATATTATCATTGGTGGCGCTGGTAATGATACGTTATCAGGAGGGGGTGGCCATAACGTTCTGGATGGAGGCGATGGCGATGATATTCTCATTGCAGGGCAACGTGGCGATATTCTGATCGGGGGAGCGGGAAACGATATATTAAATGGAGGCAGATGGCGAGACCGTTATGAATTTGAAGCGGGGCATGGTCAGGATGTGGTGAATGATTTAGGTTATGATGATCAAAATTATGAATATCACCGTAATGATCTGGTGTTTAAAGGTGCTAAGCTAGCCGAAGCAGAATTCCTCCGATCCGGGGATAATCTGGTGATCCGGGCATATAAATCAGAAGATTCGGTAACTTTGCCAGATTATTTCAATGAAAATTGTAATAGCAGAGAGTTTAACTTTGTATTTGATGATAAGCGCATTACTTATGAAGATATCAGAAATGATTATGGGTTTATTCAGAGTGGAAATGAAAGCGATGATGTTATTGCCGGCTGGTGTGGAAAAGATATTCTGAATGGTGGCGAAGGTAATGATACTTTAAATGGAGAAAAGGGTAATGATATTCTGAATGGGGATGCCGGAGAGGATATTCTGGATGGAGGAGATGGTGATGATGTTTTAAATGGTGGAGCTGGGGATGATATTTTAAATGGTGGAAGTGGCTATGATGTTTTAAATGGTGGCACAGGCAATGATATTCTGAATGGAGGCGACTGGCATAAGGATCGTTATGAATTTGAGGCAGGACATGGCGAGGATGTGGTTAATGATCTGGGCTATGATTCAATTCCCTATGAGCATGATCGTAATGAATTGGTATTTAAGGGTGCTTATTTAGCCGATGCTGAATTTGTTCGCTTAGGAAATGATCTGATTATTAAGGCCTATGGTGCAACAGATTCGGTAACTGTGCCAGATTATTTTAATTCTGGAAATATATCCAGTAGGGCATTTAATTTGGTTTTTGAAGATCAAACTGTTGCTTATAAGGAAATTAGCTCTGGCTATATTTTTGTCCATAACGGAGATGATGGTAATAATGCTATCAATGGCTGGCTTGGTAAGGATGTTATAAATGGCGGAGCCGGTAATGATGTGTTATGGGGTGGAAATGGTGATGATGTTCTGAATGGCGGGGAGGGCAACGATATTCTGTATGGTCAATATGATAATGATATTCTGAATGGCGGAGCCGGCAATGATACGCTATGGGGTGGTGCCGGAAATGATGTTCTGAATGGCGGTACGGGAGATGATGTTCTTAACGGGGAAGATGGTTACGATATTCTGAATGGTGAAGCCGGAAATGATGTTTTGAAAGGTGGCGATTGGCATAAGGATCGTTATGAGTTTGCGGCTGGGCATGGTGAGGATGTGGTGAATGATTTGGGCTATGATTCTAAGTCTTATCAGAACCAGCGTAATGATCTGGTATTTAAAGGAGCTAAACTTGCTGATGCTCAATTTACCCGCTCGGGACGGGATTTGGTAATTCGGGCGTATGGTTTTGCAGATTCAGTAAGGTTGCCGGATTATTTCAATGATGGGAACCGTTTTAGTAAAGCGTTTAATTTTATATTTGATGATCAGTGCATTACTTATGAAGATGTTAGGAATAATTACTCCTTTGTTCAGAACGGAGATGAGAAGGATAACGCTATATGGGGCTGGGATGGCAATGACATTCTGAATGGTGGTGCAGGAAATGATACTCTATGGGGTGGGTCTGGTAATGATGTGCTCAATGGTGGTAAAGGTAATGATATTCTGCATGGGCAAGCTGATGATGATGTTCTGAATGGCGGTGACGGTAACGATACTTTATGGGGTGGATTTGGTAATGATGTTCTGAATGGCGGTGCCGGCAATGATGTTTTAAACGGTGAAGCTGGTTATGATGTTCTGAATGGTGGTGCCGGCAATGATATTCTGAAAGGTGGTGACTGGCACAAGGATCGTTATGAGTTTGAGGCTGGTCATGGTGAGGATGTGGTGAACGATTTAGGCTATGACTCTGTTGTTTATCAGGATCAGCGCAATGATTTGGTATTTAAGGGAGCGAGATTAGCTGATGCTGAGTTTATCCGTTCGGGGCAGGATCTGGTTATCCGCGCGTATGGTTCAGCAGATTCGGTGAAGCTGCCGAATTATTTCAATTATGGTAATGTGACGAGCCGAGCATTTAATTTTATATTTGATGATCAGTGCATTAGTTGTGATGATTTGAGAAATGGCATGTCTTTTAATCTGGCTGGTGCTGGGTATCAAGAGGACGTTGTTAATCTGAATAGGGGGGCTGATGTTCTGAACTATGGAGGTGTATATGGTTTCTATGCTGGTTTTGAACAGGACAGCTGTTTGAATAATGAGGATGTTACTGCTGCTCAGGTTCAGAATCTGTTGTCGGCAATGGCTGGGTTTGATGCTGTTGTTGATGATAAGTTAGGCTTGCCAGAACAGTTGCCTCCATTTACTCAACCGGCAAATGTCGGTGCGTATTGGGGTAGTTGATGTTTTTTAAGGTTTCTATGTAGAAATTTGTTTTGGTTAAGTTGTATTTTCGTTAAAAAAATCCTTAAACTTGGTTGTTTAAGGATTTTTTTGTTCCGTTTTTTATATTAGAACTGAGCAGCCCTGTGCCGGATCACTGCTGCGCGCCGCTATGGCATCTTCTACGGTCATGCCTAATGCTTTGGCAACACCAGCGCCATAATCCGGATGGCAGGCATTGCTATTGCGGATATGGCGGTATTTGATGAAATCCGGTGCATCGCCCATTGCCCGTGCTGTGTTTTCATATAAAACTTGCTTTTGTGCATCACTCATGAGGTTGAAAAGGGCGCGTGGCTGGCTGAAGTAGTCATTGTCGTCTTCATGGAAATTCCAGAAGTCGGCATCTCCGTGAATTTTGAGAGGTGGTTCTCTGAATTCGGGCTGTTCCTGCCACTGATGAAAGCTATTGGGTTCGTAATGGGGCAGGCTGCCGTAGTTGTCGTCTACGCGGGTGGTGCCATCGCGATGGTTGCTGAATACTGGGCAGCGCGCTTTGTTTACTGGTATCTGATGATGGTTAACGCCGACGCGATAGCGGGCTGCGTCTGCATAGTTATATAAACGTGCCTGTAATACTTTGTCTGGTGATACGCTGATGCCGGGGACGAGGTTGCTTGGGGCAAAGGCAGCCTGTTCTACATCGAGATAGTAGTTGTCTGGGTTGCGGTTTAGTTCGAATTCTCCGACTTCGATTAGGGGGTAATCGCCATGTGGCCAGACTTTTGTAAGGTCAAATGGATGGTAGGGGACTTTTTCTGCATCAGCTTCGGGCATGATCTGGATATACATGGTCCATTTGGGGAAATCGCCGCTTTCTATGGCGTTGTAAAGGTCGCGCTGATGGCTGTCGCGGTCTTGTCCCATGATGTTGGCCGCTTCTTCGTCAGTCAGGTTTTTGATGCCCTGTTGGGTGCGGAAATGGAATTTTACCCAAAAGCGTTCTTTGTTGGCGTTGATAAAGCTGAAAGTATGGGAACCGAATCCATGCATGTGACGATAGCTGGCGGGGATGCCGCGATCAGACATGGTGATGGTTACTTGATGGAATGCTTCGGGGAGTAGTGTCCAGTAGTCCCAGTTGTAGGTAGGACTACGCAGGTTGGTGCGGGGATCACGTTTAACGGCTTTGTTTAGGTCTGGAAATTTACGTGGGTCGCGCAGGAAAAATACTGGTGTGTTGTTGCCAACTAAATCCCAGTTGCCTTGTTCGGTGTAAAAACGCATGGCAAAGCCGCGAATATCTCGCTCTGCATCGCCACCACCGCGCTCGGCTGCCACTTCGGAAAAGCGGACAAACATTTCGGTTTTTTTGCCAATCTGGCTAAACAGTTTGGCACAGGTGTATTGGGTAATGTCGTGGGTTACGGTGAATGTGCCAAATGCACCTGAGCCTTTGGCATGCATACGGCGTTCAGGTATGACTTCGCGCACGAAATTAGCCAATCTTTCGTTAAGCCATAAATCTTGAGCTAGTAGGGGACCACGTGGGCCGGCGGTCAGGCTGTTCTGGTTATCCGATACGGGAGCACCCTGATTGGTGGTGAGATGGGTAACGGGACATTTTTTTATGTCATCGGTCATGGTAAAGCTCCTTGTTAATTTGTTATTAAAAAAGGCCTTTACTGCTTTTGGCTGTCTGAATGATTATAGACTTGATAAAAAAATTTTAATGTTAATAAGTTGTTATTTTACATTTTCTTGAAAATAGCAATTATGTTTAAAGTTTGTGAAATTTTTTATATTTGAATGTTTGTTTTGGCAGGCAAAAAAAATAACCAGCCTGTTGCGGCTGGCTGGGAGAATTTGGTTTGGATTGTTGGGTGACAGTAGTCTGAGGTTTGGGACTGGTCTGATTAGACTGAGAAAGATGAACCACAGCCACAGGTTGTGGTGGCATTAGGGTTGCGGATAACGAATTGCGAACCGTGCAGGCTTTCTGAATAGTCAATTTCTGCACCCACCAGATACTGGTAACTCATGGGATCAATCAGGAAGGTTAAGCCATCTTTTTGAATCTCAAAATCATCATCGTTAACGATTTCATCAAAGGTGAAGCCATACTGAAAACCTGAGCAACCACCTCCTGTTACAAATACTCGTAGTTTTAGGTCAGGGTTGTTTTCTTCTGCAATGAGGTCTTTAACTTTGGTGCAGCAGCTTTCGGTAAAGGTAATTGGTGTTTCTATAGCGGTATCTGACATGGCTTGATCCTTTTCAAGAAATATGGGCAGGCTGAATTGTCCACCTTGCCGGTAGTTTATGGCAAGAGGGGCGTGAGTTTCAGCCCGCTGGTTTCTTCCAGTCCGAACATGATATTCATGTTTTGTACGGCTTGTCCGGCAGCGCCTTTAACCAGATTGTCAATCACAGACAGGATAATCCATGTGTTGTTTTGGGGAGCTGGCTGTACGTTGATGCGACAGAGGTTAGCTCCGCGAACTGAGCGGGTTTCTGGGGTGCTACCGGCAGGCAGTACGTCTATAAACGGGCTGTTACGATAATAGTCAGCAATCAGTTGATAAGGATTGTGACCATCTTTGGTTTGTACATACATGGTGGCATGCATACCGCGAATCAAGGGGGTAAGGTGGGGAACGAATATGAGATTGTTGCCTATCTGAGGTTGTAAGAGGTTTAGTGTTTGTCTGATTTCGGGTAAGTGTCGATGGCCACTAATACCATAGGCTTTGAAGTTGTCACTGCATTCGGCAAACAGGTTGCCGGTATTGGCTTTGCGGCCGGCACCGGATACGCCGGATTTGCAATCGGCGATTAATAGCTGATTATCTGCTAGGCAGTGATGTTGTAATAAGGGTAGTAAAGGTAAGCTGATGCAGGTGGGATAACAGCCGGGATTGGCTATAAGCTGAGCCTGAGCGATTGCGGTACGGTTGAGTTCGCTCAGGCCATATACGGCTTTTGCAATCCATTCAGGGCTGGTATGGGTAAACGGATACCATTGCTGCCAGAGGGCTACGTCTTTGATGCGGTAGTCTGCTGACAGGTCAATGATTTTTATACCCTGAGCCAGCAGAGGTGGTGCTTCTTGCATGGCTATGCCGTTTGGTGTGGCAAAGAATACGACATCACACTGATTCAGGCTGGCTTGTTCTGGGTGCTGGAAAATGAGATGGTTGTAGATACCACGCAAGCTGGGAAAGTAGTCGCTTAATGCTGTTTTTGCGGCACTACGACTTGTCACTGCGATTACTTCTGCATCTGGATGCTGTGCCAGTAAGCGTAATAATTCTACTCCGGTGTAACCTGTGGCACCGACAATGCCGATTTTGATACTCATTTGTTTTCTTTCATGGTTTTTATGGCTATTTTGGCTGGTTAAATGACTACTTGGGCACCCAGTTCGACTACTCGATTAGCTGGAATATGATAGTAGTTGCTGGCGGTGGCGCTGTTTTTATATAACCATTTGAAGATTCGGGCGCGTAAGCGACCCATTTTGCCATGGCTGCTTTGGGCTGCAACAACGATGCTGTCATGGGAAAGGAAGAATGATGTTTCCATTGTATCCAGTGTGATGCCCTGTTCAGCCATTAAGCCCAGTATATGACTGATGTCGGCTGTTTCTTGAAAGCCGTAGTTGGCAATAACGCGGGTAAAGCGCGCGCCTATCTGTTTCATGGCGATGCGTTCGTTATCGGCAATATGAGGAACTTCTTTGGTTTTGATGCTAAGTAAGACGTTGTAGTTATGCAATACTTTGTTATGCTTGAGGTTATGTAGTAGTGCCCGTGGGGTGCTGAATGGATCAGATACCATGAATACGGCATTGCCAGAGACAATCTGTGGCGGGTAGTCGTGCAGATTTTCGATGAAATCATCAAGTGGGAAGTCTTTGTTTTGTTGCGCTTCGTGCAGTTGTTGCTGGCCACGGCGCCATGTTGAAAACAATGTGACTACAATCATGGCTACCAGTACTGGGAACCAGCCTCCGTGAATCAGTTTGAGCAGGTTGCTGCCGAAGAAAACCAGATCGAAGCATAAGAATATTGAGGTGAGTAGGAGTGCCAGTGGAATTGGCCAGCGCCAGTTTTTAATCATTACGATGCAAAACAGGCATGAGGTGATGACCATGGTGCCGGTTACGGCAATCCCATAGGCTGAAGCCAGATGTTCGGAGTCGTGAAAGGCTAAGACTACTAAGGCTACTGCTATGAGTAGCAGCCAGTTAACCAGTGGCAGGTAAATCTGGCCAACTTCTTCGTTATTGGTATGGATGATGTTCATGCGCGGTGCAAAGCCAAGCTGAATTGCCTGACGTGTAAGGGAGAAAGCACCTGCAATTACGGCCTGACTGGCAATGATGGTTGCAAAGGTAGCCAGTATGATGAGGGGAATCAGCAGCCAGTGCGGGGCACTCAGGAAAAACGGGTTGTTGATTGCTGCCGGATTGTGCAGAATAAGTGCACCTTGTCCCAGATAGTTGATGATGAGGCTGGGTAAAACTATTTTTACCCAAGCTGTCTGGATAGGCTGGCGCCCAAAATGTCCCATATCTGCATATAAGGCTTCGGCTCCTGTTACGGCCAATACGACACAGCCCAGTCCGATAAAGCCATCCCAGCCGTGGTTAACGGCAAATTTAATACCGTAGTAAGGATTGAAAGCCAGTATGATGGTGGGGGACTGCACTATCTGATACAGGCCTATCAGTGCTATGGCACTGAACCATAGCAGCATGATGGGGCCAAATAGTGTGCCAATTTTATGTGTCCCTTTTTTCTGAATCAGAAATAGTGCAAACAGGATCACTAGTGCTATGGGCATGACATACTGGCGAAAGCTTTCGTTGATCACGGTTAAGCCTTCTGCGGCAGACAGTACGGATACTGCCGGTGTAATCATGGCGTCACCGTAGAATAGTGCGGTACCGGTAAGTCCCATCATCATGATAATCCATGCAGGTTTGCCTTTAAGGTGTCGCATTGCCTGCTGCATTAATACTACAACTCCACCTTCGCCGTTGTTATCTGCCCGCAAGATAAACAGAACATATTTAAGGGTAACAATCAGTAACAATGACCACAGAATCAGTGAGACAAAACCTAATACATTTGTTTCTGTGGGGGCTATTGTTGAAGCGCGAAAGCTTTCTTTTAAGGCGTATAGTGGACTTGTGCCAATGTCGCCGTAAACAATACCTAATGCAGCAAGTGTCATTGCAGTATTGGCAGAAAACTGTATACGCATTTATGTACCTCGTTATAGGGTTATCAGGATGTGAGTTTAGTCTTAACGTTAAGTTTAGCCAATCCCTTAAATGTGGGTTTTTATAGATTTTTTTGTTTATTAGTCATGGCTGGTTGTGTCTAGTGCAGGCTATTTGGGCTTGTGTGCTGAGGATGAGGTGGTCTTTTCATTTTTCGGGTGGTTAAAACAAGGACGGGTTTATCTTTGTTGCAAAATATGTTGTTTGGTATTTTATGGATTAACAAATGGTTATGGCTCGGTTTGGTGTAATGGTTATCTATGGGCGCTAATGCAATTGGTTGATAAGTTTATGCTAATCTGGATGAATGTTTGATATAGATAATGGCAGGAGGTTTCTTTTTTTTCAACAATGGGTTAAAATAAAGAAATTTTTCGAATTATTGAGAAATGGCCCTGAGGCCATTTTTTTGTTTTTACGGAGCACAGATGGATATTCAGGGCATTTTGGAAAAAACTTTGCCGGGTCTGGGCTATGAGCTGGTGAATTATGAGCTAACTGCACAGGGGGATTTGCGTGTCTTTATTGATAAGGCAGAAAGCGGTATCTCTCTGGATGATTGTGTTGCAGTCAGTAATCACTTGAGCCGAGTATTAATGGTGGAAGATGTTGATTATCAGCGTCTGGAAATTTCTAGCCCCGGCTTGGATCGACCATTGACCAAACCGGCTGATTTTAGGCGCTTTGCGGGACAACTGGCTAAGATTAAAACGCGTTTGCCTATTGATGGGCAGAAAAATTTTACCGGCCGGATTAATGGTATTGATGAGAATGATTTGATCAGTATCACGCTGGAAGAGGCTAATGAGGTACGCCGAGCCAAGCGTGCTGCTGTGGCGGCTGGTAAAACTGTTTTAATTGAATGGCAAAATGTTGATAAAGCACGTTTGAAGCCAGAATTTGATTTTTAAATTGAATTTTCATATTGTTGTAAGCACGGGCTTGCAAGGAGAATTAAATGAGTCGTGAAATTTTGCTACTGGCTGAGGCTTTGGCGAGTGAGAAAAACGTAGATACAGAGGTGGTATTTAGCGCACTGGAGTTTGCTCTGGCCAGTGCGGCCAAGAAAAAAACTGAGCGTGAAAATATGGATGTACGGGTAATTATCGACCGTAATACGGGTGATTACAGTAGTTTTCGCCGTTGGCTGATTGTGGCCGATGAGGACTATACCTACCCTGATATTCAGAAGACCATTGAAGAGATTCAGGAAGAAATTCCGGGAACAACATTGCAGGTTGGTGAGTATCATGAAGAACCAATTGAGAATGTGGAATTTGGCCGGATTGGTGCGCAAACAGCCAAGCAGGTTATTTTGCAACGTATTCGTGACGCCGAGCGTGAGCAGATTTTAAATGAATTTTTGCAACGCAAGGATAGTCTGGTGCTGGGTACGGTTAAACGTGTTGAGCGGCATGGCGCAATTGTGGAAATTGGTCGTCTGGAAGCTTTGCTGCCACGCGATCAGATGATTCCGCGGGAAAATTTCCGTAATGGTGACCGGGTACGGGCTTTGTTTTTGCGAGTAGACCAGATTGGTAACCGTAGTCAGGTAATTTTGACCCGTATTTCGCGTGAATTTCTGCTGAAATTGTTTGAAATGGAAGTGCCGGAAATTGAAGACGGCCTGCTGGAAATTAAGGAAGTAACCCGTGATCCGGGTTTGCGCGCTAAAGTCGCGGTGAAGTCGAATGATGCTCGCATTGACCCGCAGGGTACCTGTATCGGTGTACGTGGATCACGTGTAAATGCGGTAACGGAAGAGCTGGCGGGCGAACGGATTGATGTGGTGCTGTGGTCGCCGGAAACTGCTCAGTTTGTGATCAATGCACTCAGTCCGGCTGAGGTAACGCGTATTCTGATTGATGAAGACAATCATTCGGTTGATGTGATTGTGGCAGAGGATCAGTTGGCGCTGGCTATCGGGCGTGGTGGACAGAATGTCCGTCTGGCAGCAGAACTGACAGGCTGGCAGCTGAATATTATGACTGTGGAAGAAGCACAGGAGCGCCACGAAGCAGAAGATAAAGCGGTGCGTGAGCTCTTTATAAATAATCTCGGTGTGGATGAAAGTGTGGCCGAGGTACTGGTACAGGAAGGGTTTACCAGTTTGGAAGAAGTGGCTTATGTGCCTGTTCAGGAAATGCTGGAAATTGAGGGTTTTGACGAAAATACGGTGGAAGAGTTGCGCAACCGTGCCCGTGATGCCATTTTGACCTTAGCCATTGCTTCTGAGGAACAGCTGGAACGGATGGACGAAGAGCTGAAAAATTTGGACGGGGTGGATCAGGAAATGCTGCATGATTTGGCCAATGAGGGGATTAAAACCCGAGATGATCTGGCTGAGTTGTCAGTAGATGAGCTGATTGAGATTACTGGCATTGATGAGGAAACCGCCAAGAAAGTGGTGATGGCTGCACGCGCCCACTGGTTTGACGAAGTATGAGGGTACGCGAATGAGTAATCAAATAACTGTAGAACAATTTGCCTTGGAGCTGCATTTATCAACTGCAAGGTTGCTGGAGCAGTTGGCCGAAGCAGGAGTACATAAACAGGCTGCATCAGATAAGCTGACTGCTGCGGACAAAAAACAGTTGCTGGTTTATTTAAAGCAGTCTAATGGTAGTCAGTCTGCCGGTACCATCACGCTGAATCGTAAAAAACCAGCTGAGAAAAGCACTGTTGGCGGTGTTGAAGTTGAAACCCGGCGTCGCCGGCGAATTGCCGTACCGTCTGAAGAACTGGAAGCCAAGCCGGCAGAAGAAAAGCACGCACCGGTGCAACCAGAACCAGAGTCAGTAAAGGCAGATACTGAGGCTGAGGAGCAGGCGAAAAAAATAGCAGCGGAGCAGGCTGAAGCACGACGCAGAGAAGAATCTGCTGCTGCCGCAGCTGCTGAAGCTGCACGATTAAAGGCAGCAGCTGCAGCTAGTAAAACCGAACAGAAAACTAAAGTGGAGTCTGTGCAGACAGAAGTGGTAAAACAGCAAGTGAAACAGCAACAAACTGAAAAACAGCAACAGACTGAAAAGCAGCAACAGGCTGAAAAGTCACAACAGACTGAAGCAGCTGCGCAAACTGTAGAAGTACCGGCTGATAAAAAAACAGCTGACAAAAATGAGCAGCATAAATCCAGACGCAACCGTAACCGCAATGCAAAGAAGATTGATTTGGCTGCATTGGTGGCTGAGGCGTCTAAACCTATTATCAGTCCTGAAGAGCAGGCTCAGCGCGATGAAGAAGCACGACGTGCAGAAGCTATGCGCGCACATCAAGAAATGCTGATGAAACAGAAGCTGGAGCGTCAGGCACGTCAGGCACGACGTGAAGCAGCCAAGCAACAGGCTAAGGAAGAAAGTAAAGCAGCCAGTGAGCAGAAACCTGCCGAAGTGCGTTCGGCCAAGCCGAGCGAGAAAAAACCGGTAACCAGTACTAGTACACCTAAGGCAGCTGAAACCGGAGCTGAATCAGCCGGACGGCGTAAGAAAGATGAACAGCGTCGTCAGCGTGAAGATGAAATGCCGAAAGGAAAATCTGCCCGTGGTGGTAAAAATCGCCGTTCAGCCGATGTGGGTAATGCAGAAGATAGCCGCAGACGTGGTGGTAAGAAAGGTGGCAAGAAGCAGCTCAAGCTGGAACCGAATCAGCATGCTTTCCAAGCGCCTACTGAGCCTGTAGTACATGAAGTTCTGGTACCGGAGACAATTACTGCTGCTGAACTGGCACACAAAATGGCAGTTAAGGCCGCGGAAGTTATCAAAACTCTGATGAAAATGGGTATGATGGTGACCATTAACCAGTCACTCGATCAGGAAACCGCGCTGATTGTTGTGGAGGAGATGGGACATATTGGTAAAGCGGCAGCGGCTGATGATCCTGAAGCATTTTTGGATGAAGACACCGCGGTTGTTACTGAAGCGGAAACCTTGCCACGCCCGCCAGTGGTGACAGTCATGGGGCATGTGGATCATGGTAAAACTTCTCTGCTGGATTACATTCGCCGAGCCCGTGTTGTTCAAGGTGAGGCAGGTGGCATTACTCAGCATATTGGTGCCTACCATGTTGAGACCCAGCGCGGTGTAATTACTTTCTTGGATACGCCGGGACACGAAGCATTTACTGCTATGCGTGCACGTGGTGCTCAGGCTACTGATATCGTTATTCTGGTGGTTGCTGCTGATGATGGGGTAATGCCTCAGACGATTGAAGCAATTGCTCATGCCAAAGCAGCCAAGGTGCCACTGGTGGTTGCAGTCAATAAGATTGATAAAGAAGGTGCCAATCCGGAACGCATTCGTCAGGAATTAACTGCACATGAGGTAGTACCGGATTCATGGGGTGGTGATGTGCAGTTTATTGATGTTTCCGCCAAACAGGGTACTAATATTGATGCCTTGCTGGAAGCAGTACTACTGGAAGCCGATGTGCTGGAGCTGAAAGCATCTGTTGATACGGCTGCTAAAGGTATTGTGGTGGAATCACGTCTGGATAAGGGGCGTGGTGCGGTGGCTACTTTACTGGTACAAAGTGGTACTTTGCGCAAAGGTGATATAGTACTCGCTGGTACGACTTTTGGTCGTGTACGCGCTATGGTAGATGAAAATGGTAAAACCATTACTGCCGCAGGCCCGTCTATTCCGGTAGAGATTCTTGGTCTGTCTGATGTGCCTAATGCTGGTGAAGATTTTATTGTACTGGCAGATGAGAAAAAAGCCCGTGAGATTGCTCTTTTCCGTCAGGGTAAATATCGTGATGTGCGGCTGGCGAAACAGCAGGCAGCCAAACTGGAAAACATGTTTAATAACATGGGTGAAAATCAGGCACAAAGTTTGCCGATTATTATTAAGGCTGATGTTCAGGGTTCCTATGAAGCGTTGGCTGGCAGTTTGCGAAAACTGTCTACTGATGAAGTTCGTGTGGATGTGCTGCACAGCGGTGTTGGTGGCGTGAGCGAGTCTGATGTTAATCTGGCAATTGCATCTGGTGCTGTTGTTATTGGCTTTAATGTTCGTGCTGATGCAACTGCGCGTAAGCTGGCTGAGCATGAGGGAATTGAAATCCGTTATTACAATATTATCTATGATGCTATTGATGATGTGAAGGCGGCTTTAAGTGGCATGCTGGCACCGGAACAGAAAGAAAATGTGATTGGTACGGTGGAAATTCGTCAGGTAATTACGGTATCCAAGGTTGGTAATATTGCTGGTTGTATGGTTACGGATGGATTGATTAAACGTGATTCGCATGTTCGGTTAATCCGTAATAATGTGGTTATCCATACTGGTGAGCTCTCTTCATTAAAACGCTTTAAAGATGATGTTAAGGAAGTACGTCAGGGCTTTGAATGTGGCTTGATGCTGAAAAATTTCAATGAAATTATGGAAGGTGATCAGCTGGAAGCTTTTGAAGTGGTTGAAGTTGCCCGTAAGCTTTAAGGTTATTTGAAGTGTTACAAGGCAGTCTGGATATTTTTTCGGGCTGCCTGAATTATTGGCCTGATCACAGAAAGGAATGATTATGCGTAAACCTCAACGTGGTTATGCACGTCAGGATCGTGTCAAAGAGCAGATTATGCGAGAACTGGCTGAGCTGGTGCGTGTTGGCCTGAAAGATCCGCGAGCTGGCTTTATTACGATTAATGAAGTTGAAGTTACTCGAGATTACAGCCATGCGACAATTTATTATACTGTTTTGGATGACAGTACTCGTGCTGTTACTGAAGAGGCACTGGAACATGCCAGAGGGTATTTGCGTAGTGAGCTGGCACGGCGAATAAGTTTATTCCGCACACCTGAACTGACATTTATCTATGATGATTCTCTTGAACGGGGTATGAGTATTTCGCACCTGATTGATAAGGTAGCAAAAGAAAAACCAGTTGACGATTGATGTTGCAATAAAAAGAGATTGACTATGATTGGCCAATCTCTTTTTTGTTATATTTATGATTCGGCTAAATTATAATTCTATGTTAGCGGCCATAGTGAACTGTAATAGAAGCTTTGGCAATGACATGACTATTGACTACAAATCCTGTGCAGCTGGTGGTGACATCATCAGGTAGTTCGATTTTATCGGTGTTTAAAGCATAAACGGTAAAAATATACCGGTGTGGCGGGGTGCCTTCAGGCGGATAAAAACCGGAATAACCTAAGGTTCCACTGTCATTGCGTAGCTGACGTGTACCGGCAGGCATATTCTGCCCATTTTCAGCACCAGCATTGCGTTTCAGTTCAGTTAAATCTTTGGGCAGGTTAATAGCCATCCAGTGCCACCAGCCGGCGCCACCAGTTGGTGCATCAGGGTCATGGCATTGTATGGCAAAACTTTTGGTCTCTGCCGGTGCATTTGTCCACGCCAAAGCCGGAGACTGATTATCATGGTCACTTTGATAGGAGGAATCAACGGTATCGCCATTTTTAAACTCTGGGCTGGTTAAAATAAATTTATCTGTCATTGTTCCCTCAAAATCAATTAATGTTATTGATAACGGTTTAATTCTGCAATATGAAATGTATTAAGTCAATGTTATTGTATTGACGTTTATGAAAACCGAAAACGCCAATACGCTATTCTGGTAGGCTGGTTCGTTATCTGAGGAAAAGGTTGCTGGCGCACACCCGCAGCCTTTGCTACAGTTTGTCCGGCAGATATCTAACTCATACGTGTGATGTTGATGCTCATTAAAGCATCTCATAACAAGGATACTCAAAGCTAGCGTTACTTGAACTCACAGCCTCTATTGACTGGTCAAGATCTTTTATATATAGAAATAGCCATATATTTAGCCTTTTAATTATTTTGTTATGTGTATTTAACATAGGACTGCTCTATAAGTTAGTGGTGCAAAAATATTTATTTATGTTAATAAATAATAAGAGAGTTATGAAAGTTATTGGATTTTTAGTTGAGCAGTTATTTCTGATAATTTGAAATATTTATGCATAGGGCTTTATTGGGATTAGGTGAGAGTGAAGATTATTATTTAAGACGAGATAAAAGCTGATAGTCTGGTTGCAATGGGTTTGAATGGGGGAGGAGTAAATGCACGTCAGCCTGATGTTGTTTTTACAAGCTCAGTGTCTGGTAACTGTGTGAACGAGTGTTTAATCTGATTACTATGCTTATTAGATTGTAATCATCTAATTTATGAGTTCCAGATGGTAAGAAGAATATCGGTTATTCATAGAGGCAATATGACTGATATTATTAATTTTATTGAGAGTAAAATTGATTTGCTAAAGAGGAGTAACCAAGAATTGGTTTTTAAAATTAGAAACTTTAAGAAAGGTTGCTATTTATATGTCTCAAGATAAAATTGAAGGAAAAGTAAATAGAATCATACCACTTACGGGTATCAATACAGGATACTCTGAATATGGATTAATTAATGGTTGTGAATCAAGATAGTAAGGCTTTATCGATAGAATACGGTTATGAAAATAATAAAATCAGTTTATCCTCAGGAGATATTTTAGTAAGAATGAAAAAATTAAGCTATCTGTATAGATTTTAGCTGGCAGGTATGCGTTTCGGGGGGAAGCATATGACACTTTGCTGATAAGGCTGATTTGTCAAATATACACCCTCTACTAAAGTCTATGTAAAATGTCTGGTATGTTTATGTAGAGGTGATTTTATGAGTCAGTTGTGACATTAAGATATAGTAATAGTCAGCTTGATAGTGCAATATTTTGATTGGTGGTTGTTACTCGTTTTTTATCAGTTTGCTGATAGCAGGGTGCGGTCTGGCTACGTTGAGAATATTATTAATTGTTTGATGGTTGTGTGGGATTATGGTTACTACAGAGTTACTACCTTGGATGTGTATTTCTGGTTTTATGCTGGATGAGACGCTATGGGATGATATGCAATCGAGTCTGGCTATGCCACAATCTGTGCAATGTGTTGCGCTGACAAATGGAGACAGTATTGCAGCGATGGCAGATGATATTGCGGCCAAAGCACCGGAACGTTTTGTGGCGATCGGGTTCTCGCTTGGCGGGTATGTTGCGCGGGCTCTGGCTGCCAAGTATCCGCAGCGTGTGGCTGCTTTGGTATTAATTGCTACTTCATTACGTGAGGATACGCCTGAGCAACGTGCAGCCAAGCTGAATGCTTTACACATGCAGAAACATCTGCATTTTCGTGGTTTGGGGCACAAGGCGATTATGCAAACTTTGCGTCCGGATAATCAAAATAATCAGGTACTGATAACCCGAATCCGACGCATGGGGGAACGTTTGGGGTTTGATGTATTAAGCAGACAGTCACTATTAAACCGGGCAACACCCGATGGGCAGAGAATTTCCTGTCCAACCCTGATTATTGCGGCAGCACAGGATCAGATGCGTTCTTTGGATGAGGTGCGGGAATTGCAGGAGTTTATTCCACAGGCCAGTATGAAGATAATTGAGGATAGTGGGCACATGCTGCCATTAGAACAACCACAATTACTGGCAGAAACTATTTCTTGCTGGGTACAGCAGTTGTAATTTATCTGAATTATTCAGTAATTAATCGCATTATCCTGAAATAGCTTACTTCAGTGCTCGGTTTATGTCTGATATATTGATGATGGTGTTTAATCAGTTATGGTTGCCGATTACGCCTGAGTTTTGTATGCCTTGCTCCAGCCATTTTTGTGCTGTGTGTCTGTCATTAAAGTATTTGGGTCTTTGTAAAGTTAACAGATTTGCGAAGCGTGCACCAAGCCGAATCCAGATATCGTTTACGACAATGGCGGTGCGGCCAAAATCATGCGCGTGCTGACGTAAAAATCTGAGGTGTTCTAAAGCCATGTCAATAGTGAAGTCTTTCATTTGGCTCAGATCCAGCAGCAGATTGGGCAATTGTACCTGTTCAATGGCTTTTAATAATGCTTCTTCCAGCTGGCGAAAATCAGCCAGTGTAAATTCATCGTGCAGAATCACACTTAAACCGTAGTTCTGTTGTTGGATAGAAATCATATAGTTGCCTTTAATAACGGGTGCGCTATTGCTATATTTGTTTGATTAAATTAAGCAATATCATACTAATGGACAAATATATTAGCTATGATTCTTTTGAATATGCTCTGATATGAAGCTGAAAACGCTAATGGTTGTGGTACGGATACAACTATATTATAGATAGTTGAATATTATTAGTTTGTTAGAGTTATATATCAGGGATAAATAGTAAAGAAGTTTGTTAGATATAAAACCAACAGCTTTCAGTATTGAAAGCTGTTGGTTTTAGGAAGTGTTACTGTTGATTATCTGTTAGGAGTGGTATCAGAATTAGCTGTTATGATTGCAGAGGTGCCTGAGGGAACAAAACGGTAAAATACTTCGCCATTCTGTATATATCCTAATTTAGCGCGAGCCATTTCGTTAATTGCATCTTTCCCTTTGGCAAGATCTTTGACTTCAGCAATCAGTGCACGATTGCGCTGTATCAGGTTTTCATTACTTGCGTTTTGAGCAATGACGCTGCGCTCCAATTTCAACATGTCATGCCAGCTGCCATGCCCCATCCACAAGCTGTATTGTAAACCTGCTAATGCAAATAACAGTACCCAGGTTACCCACTTCATTTCATTTGCCTATTCGTAAAACCGGTAACCAGATTATCTGAGCTGATAGAGGGCTTTTTTACCCGGATAGCAGGCAGCTGTACCCAGCTCTTCCTCAATACGTAGTAATTGGTTGTATTTGGCAATGCGGTCAGAACGTGAAAGTGAACCGGTTTTGATTTGCATACAGTTAGTACCAACGGCCAGATCTGCTATGGTGCTGTCTTCGGTTTCACCAGAACGATGACTCATTACGCAGGTATAACCTGAACGTTTGGCCAGATCAACGGCTTTAAGTGTTTCGGATAAGGTACCAATCTGGTTTACTTTAACCAGTAGTGAGTTGGCCAGCCCCTGTGTAATGCCTTTGTTGAGAATGGCAGGATTGGTTACAAACAGGTCGTCACCCACCAGCTGGACTTTTTTGCCCAGACGTTCGGTTAGTAATTTCCAACCATCCCAGTCGTGTTCGCTCATGCCATCTTCAATGGATACGATCGGATATTTGTTGACTAGTTCAGCTAAGTAGTCAGCAAATTCGGCACTGGTTAGGTTTAATCCTTCTGCGGTTAATGCGTAATGTCCATCTTTATAGAATTCGCTGGATGCGCAGTCCAGTGCTAATACGATGTCTTTACCGGGAACATAACCAGCTTTCTCTACGGCAGACAGAATCAGCTTGATTGCTTCTTCATGGCTGGATAAATCCGGTGCAAAGCCACCTTCATCACCAACGCTGGTTGACATGCCTTTGTCATTACATAATTTTTTCAAGTGATGGAAGACTTCTGCACCGCAACGCAGAGCCTGACGGAAAGAATCGGCGCCTACGGGCATAATCATGAATTCTTGAATGTCAAGGCTGTTATTGGCATGTGCGCCACCATTAATAACATTCATCATGGGTACCGGCATAGACATGGGGCCGACACCACCAATGTAACGGTATAGAGGTAATCCTGCATCTTCGGCTGCCGCACGTGCAACGGCCAATGATACTGCCAGTGTGGCATTGGCACCAAGGCGACCTTTGTTATCGGTACCGTCCAAGTCAATCATGATCTGGTCGATATAGCTTTGTTCGCTGGCATCAATGCCGATAAGTGCCTGCGCAATTTCGTTATTAATGTTTTCTACCGCCTGCAATACGCCTTTACCCAGATACCGCTGTTTATCGTTATCGCGTAGCTCCAGTGCTTCTTTTTCGCCGGTTGAAGCGCCTGAGGGTACGGCAGCTCTGCCCATTACGCCAGATTCAAGTAGAACATCACATTCAACGGTAGGGTTACCACGTGAATCAAGTATTTCACGCGCAAAGATGTCAATGATTGCACTCATGCAAGTCTCCAGTTTTTTTTAGGTTTTGTATTGTTGTGCGGTAAATGGTACAAACAATAAGCCTGCCAGACAGCAGTTTGGCCAGCCAGTTAAACATTGTATTATACCGAAGGGGGAGTATGTGAACAGGGTAATTTACACTTGGTTTTGACTGGAGGCTGGGAAAGAGCAATATATGTTGTGCTGATGGATTGAAGCGGTAAATAGTGTGGCTGTGTGAAATGGATTTAATGAGCTCTGTACGTATCTGATGTATGCTTTTAAGGGCAAGAAAATATCTTTTTCTGTTAGTGTGTTAGAAATTAATAATCTGTTTTATGCTGTTTTGGTGTAAATTTTGTTTGACAGCGGGGCATCAGTTAAGTATAGTTCGCAACTTCTCTTTGGAGAGTTGGCCGAGTGGTCGAAGGCGCTCCCCTGCTAAGGGAGTATACGGGCAAAACCTGTATCAAGGGTTCGAATCCCTTACTCTCCGCCATATTCAAAAAATCCCTGAATTCAGTTCAGGGATTTTTTATTTGTTAGTTCTCACGGCTGAAATAACCGTATATCTACTGGTGAATCTGATTAGTTTAGCGGTTTGTCTATATATTTCATAATTGTTGCAGTTTTAGGCTTTTCTGTTTTTTCATTTGTTATCCTGCTTTGTGTTTTGTCAATAAATTTAATGCTTTTTTTGTATATTCATGTTAAATTAAATAATGATTACTATTTTCATTTGAGTGTGCTTTAAATAATCTATTTGATTCTTTGCTAGGACAACAATTATCAGGAGTCTATTTTGTATGTGCAAACCGGTTCATTATTCTTTTTCGCTGGTGTTACTTTCCACGTTAATATCTCCTTTATATGCCGCAGAAGCTAAATTGGAAGATGTGGTAGTAACTGCTTCTGGTTTTAAACAGAAAGCCAAAAAGGCAGCTGCCTCAATTACTGTGATTAATGCCAAGGAGCTGGAAACAAAAGAGTATCATGATGTGACTGATGCTTTGCAGGATGTGCCCGGGGTAGTAGTGACGGGTGGTGGTAGTTCAAAAGATATCAGTATCCGAGGTATGTCTAGTGCGTACACAATGCTGTTGATTGATGGTAAACGGGTGAACTCGCGCGGTGTTCGCCCTAATTCCGATGGTCCTGGTATTGAACAGGGCTGGATGCCACCAATTTCTGCGATACAACGTATTGAGGTGATTCGTGGTCCGGCTTCGGCTTTGTATGGTTCTGATGCTATGGGCGGGGTAATTAATATTATTACTAAGAAAACGGCAGCAGACTGGACTGCTTCAATTAAGGCGGATGCAACTATACAGCAGCACAGTAATAGTGGAAATACGTTGCAAAGCAGTGTTTATGTCTCTGGCCCTTTAATTGAAGACCGGTTGGGTATCCGTGTGAGTGGAGGATATTCTCACCGTGATGAAGACAAGTTTGTCGGTGGGTATAAGGAACAGCGTATGCGTAATGGCGATTTTATGCTGTCTTGGACTCCGGATGATAACAATACTGTTGATTTGGAGGTAAGTCGCAGTTTGCAAAACCGCAATGGTAAGGTGGGCAAAACTATTGATACTGCACCACGCAGGGGAAAGAAACCAACTGATGACTACACTTTGTATGATCGCAATCAGTACAGTGTGACCCATCGTGGCTATTATGAGAATATTGATACGCAGTCATATTTACAGCGAGAGGAAAATAATAATCCTTCTCGTGACATGCATGAGAAAAATACGATTTTCAATACTCAGACTCAGTTTCGCTTGAATAAGCATACGCTGAGTGTCGGCGGGCGGTGGCAGCGAGAAGAGCTAAATGATTCGGGTAATCAGCTTACGATTAATGGTCGGCGGTTGAGCCATCTGGAACGAGATTCTTGGGCTATTTTTGGGCAGGATGAATGGCGTATTGTGCCAACTTTTGCGCTGACTGGTGCGATGCGACTGGACCATGATGAAAATTATGGTTCTGAATTAACGCCAAAATTATATGGTGTATGGACTCCGAATAAACAATGGACAATTAAGGGGGGATATTCACGTGGTTATAAAGCGCCCGCTTTACGGGCAGCTTCAGATGGATGGGGACAGGTTACTGGTGGTGGTTACTCAAATGGTATTATTGTGGGTAATTCAAATCTGAAGCCGGAAAAATCGGATAATTTTGAAATTGGCTTAAACTGGGATAATAATCGTAATTTATCTGCTGGGCTAACTACCTATTATACGAAATTTAAGAATAAGATAACGGAAGTACGCACTTGTCAGGGTAAAGCAGGTTCGAATGCCTGCTCGTGGCGTAATGAGTATTTTGATTTTATCAGCCAGCGTGAAAATGTGGATAAGGCGGTATTACGTGGTGTAGAAGCAACGTTTGGCTGGAAAATAACGCCGAAAGTTGATTGGTCTGCTAACTATACTTATACGCATAGTGAACAGAAAAGTGGCCAGTTTAGTGGTAAGCCGCTAAATGAGATGCCGAAAAATATGTTTAATACGACGCTGAGCTGGAATGCCAATGAGAAGTTTTCCAGCTGGGCAAGATGGAATTTCCGTAGCAGAACTTCAGATTATCTGTCACGGACATCAATGGCGATTGGTAAGCCGTCGTATGGTTTTGTAGATACGGGGCTGGTATTCAAACCGAAGAAAGATGTGATTATCAGTGGTGGTATTTATAATATTTTTGATAAGCGGGTTGATCAGAAGGATTATGGCCGTACTCTGGATGGTCGCCGTTATAATATTAGTGCACAGGTTAACTTCTAGGCTACAAGGCTATTGTTCATATCAGGGGGAAATATCCCCCTGTTTTTATTTTTATAATATAGATGAATTGAAATTGGCCAGATTTCAGTTACTGATAGGTGAATAAAAGCAAATGATCAGTGTGGATTTAAAAGCTGTTGTTTGCGTACTACCCATTTAAAGCAGCTTTGTGCATGGGGCCGTTTATCGGCTTTTTGTGTTTAAGCTGAAAGTGGGCTTATGGCCAGAATGTTTGCAATAATATCGATTGTTTGAGGTTCAGTTTTATACCGGAATAATTTTAAATGCATTTTCGCTGGTTATGGTGGCAATATCCTGCCAGTGACAATTTCGCAATTTCGCTATGATTTCTGCAATCTGGCGTAAGTTATCCGGGCTATTATTCTGTTGTGGTAGCGGTGACATGTATGGGGCATCAGTTTCAATAACCATGTGCTGTAAAGGTATTTTTTCGGCAATAAGGCGAATTTTTTTTGCCTGTGGGCGTAATAACAGGGAACCGACACTGATCAGAAAGCCATGCCTGATCCATGCCTGAGCTTCTTCTAGGCTGCCAGAAAAGGCATGGGCAATACCACCATAGATAAAACGGCAGCGTCTGATGCTGTGTAAACAGGCGTCGGTGGCATGAACATGATGAATGATGACTGGTCGTTGTGTTGCTTTTGCTAGCTGTAACTGTGCCTCAAAACAGCTAATTTGTAGGTTTTTATCAGTAGGGCTATGTGCACGTATAAAGTCCAGACCGATTTCACCGATTAGCGCTTGCGGGTTATGGTGTAACAGTTGTTCGAGCTGGCTGAGTGCTGAATTGTTATAATCGGCCACAAACCAAGGATGAATACCGATGGCAGCGTATAGCTGGGGATATGATTGTGCTAGCTGTAGGGTTATTGACCAATCATCAGAGCCGGTTGCCGGTACAAGAAAGTGGTTGATGTTTTTTTTGTCAGCCTGATGTAATACTTGTGTCAGATTGTCAACAAGTGGGCTGTGGTTGAGATGGCAATGGCTGTCAAAAAGCATAGTATTAAAAAACACGAGCTAAAAGCTCGTGTGGATAGTTAACTGGCATTAGTTTTGCACTAGTTCTTCGTCACTGTTGTGACTGTTTTCTGAATCGGTTGTTGCATTATTTACTGGTGCCGGTTTGTTTGTCTGCATGGAGGGATGCTGTTGGGCGATAGCCTGTTCTTCTGGTGATACTTCACCCTTGAAGCGATTATTCAAATCAAAGCGTTTGCCTCCACGTGCCAATGATTTAATATACCGTGGCCGGCGGCAATGATTGGCCAGAACACGGGCAATCAGGGTAGGATCATACTGTGGCAGTGCTGTGATTAAATCCTGATCAATACCGATTGCCAAAGGTTTGAAATGTTTAAATACATCGTATTTACGATAGATATGTTCGGCAATCATATAGGTTTGTTTTTTTTTGCTCATGGTTTGTACAGCAGATTTCAGTGCTGCACCCAAAGCGGTTTCTTGACTCATAAAGTTACTTCCTTGTGGTTTATGGCCCGTTTAAATAAATTAAAAAATAAACTAATAAACTGATTTCCAGCGATAAATTTGCAGTTATGGCTATAAAATAATATCTATGTATTGGGGGCAATGGAGTGATGCTGAGCAATTTCTGGTGTTTCGACACGAATATCAGCATTCTGGGCACGCTGGCGCAGTGCATGATCCATCAATACCAGTGCGAGCATGGCTTCGGCTATCGGTGCTGCACGCAGACCAACGCAAGGGTCGTGGCGACCATGAGTAGCCAGTATAACCGGTTTGCCGTGAATGTCTATGGAGTGACGTGGTGTGGCGATGCTGCTGGTTGGTTTAATGGCCAGATTAATGTGTATATCCTGCCCACTACTGATACCGCCTAATATGCCGCCTGCATTGTTGGATAAGAAGCCGTCCGGTGTCAATTCGTCGCTATGCTCACTGCCTTTCTGGCAGATACTATCAAATCCGGCACCAATTTCAATACCTTTAACTGCATTGATACTCATCATGGCATGAGCTATATCGGCATCAAGCCGATCAAATACAGGCTCGCCTAATCCAACAGGAACATGGCGGGCAGTGATATGCAGTTTGGCACCGATGGAATCACATGCTTTGCGTATGCTATCCATGTATTGTTCCAGTTCTTCAATCTGGCTGTGGTTAGCGACAAAGAATGGGTTATCGTTTATGTAGGCAAAGCTTTCAAAAGCTATGCTTTTTTCGCCAATCTGGGTGACATGGGCAATGATTTCGGTATTGAAATGCTCACGTAACCATTTTTTGGCAATGGCACCTGCTGCTACACGTGCAGCTGTTTCACGTGCGGAGCTGCGACCACCACCACGATAATCCCGTATACCGTATTTGTGCCAGTAAGTATAGTCGGCATGTCCCGGGCGGAAGCTCTGGGCAATATCGCTATAATCTTTGCTGCGCTGATCGGTATTTCTGATTAATAGCCCGATTGGTGTTCCGGTGGTTTTGCCTTCAAATACGCCAGAAAGTATCTCAACACAATCCGCTTCGCGACGTTGGGTAACGTGGCGGCTAGTACCAGGCTTGCGTCTATCCAGTTCTGGCTGAATATCGGCTTCACTAAGAGGCAATCCGGGTGGACATCCGTCTATGACGCAACCTAATGCCACCCCGTGGCTTTCGCCAAAGGTGGTAACGGTAAAGATTTGTCCGAAAGTGTTGCCAGCCATAGGTTTTACTCTTACGTTTTGAGAGACAAATTTAATTTTGTTGTTGAGTTTAGCATGGTTTATACGGTTTAGGCATAATTTGTCTGATGGCTGATTTGTTTTTGTGGCCGATGCATTGATATGGCTGAAAATTTACCTTTCTGCCAGTGTTTTTTACCTGTTACTAATGTTTTTATTATTAATGATATTTAGATGGTCGTTGATTTTTATGCCCTTGTTTTGTTTGGATGAATGTTAATATCATCAGAGTAGGGGGGGCTGAAATAAATTTTATTTATTAATAGGTAGTATATCTGTGATTATATCAGTTTGGACGTGGCTTTTTTGCTGCTGGCTGGCTGTGTGGCTCAGTGCCTGTAATCACTGGCGGTTCAGATGGCAGTGGTTTGGTTTTAATCGGGAAATTTATTGTAGTTCCCAGCCCAAAGGTGTGGTTACCACCGCCTATGCCTACGGCTACATTGGAGGGCATTCCTACGCTACAGGCACAAAGCAGGATTAAAGTAAGCAGAGAAACAGATATGAATTTCATGGTTTTTTTCAGAAAATGTGTTTTTTTTATTATAAAGCTTTTTGGCTGTCTGGCGAATAGGGTTGGTTTGCATGTTGGCAATGTATTTCTGGTAGCTGCAAATGCTAACTGGTGATCAGTTGTTTGAATTTTTGTGCGTTATCTTTGTGTGTGAAAAATACTGTCTTTTGTGATGTTTCAGTATTTTGATTTTATGAATAGATTTTTATGATGGTCGCTGGGTTAATTGTGCGGGCTGTATGCTTAGCTGAGTTATGAAGCTTTGTGAAGGCTGCTTAGTAGTTGATGTTACTGTGTTGTTTAAATATTAAAATAATCCACCATCAGCCAGCAGATGTTATATACGAACATGGTCTATTAATTTGACGAGATGTTCTGATGGGGTAGTTTGTTATTAATGATTGTGCTTTAGGTTTGCTAACTGCACAAATCATTGTTTGGCGCATTCATCTGCTAGTGGCGTTTCATCAGCAATTTAAAATGAATGGCTAATTAATTTTCCTTTAAAATCCAAGCTGAAGGGTGCGCATTAAAACCGATATGACGATAATAATCTACTGCCTGCGGTGCAGCCAGTAAGGTGATTGAACATGCTTTGTCAGTATTGTTTTTCACTTCTTTAATTAATTGTTTACCGATGCCTTGCCGTTGATAATCTTCATCCACCGCGAGATCTGCCAAATAAGTAATATAAACAAAATCTGTTAAGCAACGCGCCATACCAATCAGTTTATTATCATGCCAAGCGGTTATCAGTAAATTGGCATTATCTAACATTGCTTGAAAGCGTATGGTATCCATAAGTGGACGACGCTCGCCTAACGAACAGTGACGATAAAGTGTAATGGCTTGTTCGAGTGTTGGTTTGACATCAGAACAATAAATAATGAGACTCATATTAATCCTCCATCATAATATGAATGTTCTACTTGAATTAACTCTAGCTTATTATTGATAAGATTATAATATTTTCTTTTGTACCTTTCTTTATTTTCGCTTGCATCAGGATCGGCCAATATTTGAGAAATAATAATTAAGCTAATATTTATATGGTATTTTATTGAAAATCTATTTTTCTATTTTCATCTGCTATTAAAGAGGTATTTTGGTAAAGCAATAACTTTGTTAGGGCGTAAATTTTTGATTGCTCCACAAATGGCACCACCACATCTATGAATTTTAATTAAATAATGAGAAACATGTTTTGCAGTTTTAATTTTTGCTATGGTTTCGGCTAGAAAGCCTTTAAATTTAAATTAGTATCGGCTATGTTTTGCATGGTGCAAACATCGCTGGCTGAAAATAATAAATATTAAATGATAAGTTTAAATATTTTTATTTTACTTTAGATGGCCATTTAAGACTTTAATTTAAGAGAGTATGCAATTGGCAATTAATTATGTATATCTTGGCCAGTTAATCATTTATTTTAACTAGCCAAGATAGGTATTTGCTGGCGTGTGCAGATTAAATTTTAATTATGTGGCGCAATGCTTTGGGCTACGCTGCTCAGTCCCTGAGCCAAGGCTTTAACCATATTGCTGTAGCCATTACCATGCTGAGCAATGCGGACGTTAAAATTCTGTCCTGTTTCATTAGTACCCAGCCAGCTACTATAGCCATTGATGTAGATATAACCATCGTAGCTGCCCTGAAAGGATTGGATATACACAGTTAGTGTGGCAGTTTTAGGTTTGCTCTCAGGAGTGAACAGATAATGAGTGCTCTGTTTGTTCAGTTCATTAGCTAATGCCAGACTGATTTCATTACTCAAATCGTCAGCCCAAAAATGCTGCTGGGCAAAATGCAGAGTGGTTGGGCTGTCCTGATAAACCAGATTCCCTTGATTGAGACGTTCAGCCAGTACAACTTTAAGCTGGACTGGTGTTCTCAGGCCGGCGGCAGGCAACTGATAATTACTGCCGGGTAACTGGTAATAGGTAACCGAATTGCCGGCACAGGCACTGAGTGCCAAACTAGTGACACAGACAAGTAGTAGCGGGATTTTCATTATCTGGCTCCTTGTGGCTCGGGATCATGCCCGCGGCGATTGAAAATGAGGGCATTAGGTTGCTGTTTCAGGGTTTTCAATGTCGGCTGTGCCTCTTTCAGCGTATTATCAATGCTTTTTAAGGTTTGCTGAATATCGCCATATAAAGGAGAAGTGCTGGATACGCCTTGCAGGGTGGTACGCAATTCTTTAAGGGTGGCACTCAGCTCAGCCGGTAGCTGCTGGGTTTTGTTTTGTGCCAGTAGCCGGTCTGCACTGGCCAGTGTGGTTTTCAGTTGTGCCAGTGTGCTGTCTAACTGCTGTATGGAGTGCTCAATCGGCAGGTTGTTCAGTTTGGCTAATAATGCAGACAGCTGATCCTGAATCATGTCTAGCCCGGTATGACGTGTGCCGATTACGGTGTATCCCTGATAGTGTGTTACCGGTTTGAGCAGTGATTCGCCGGATTTGGCCTGTGTGAGGCTGATATACTGATTACCTGTCAGCAAGTTGTCTTTTTCCAGTGATGCAGATAAGCCTTTATTGAGTGCCTGCTGGATTTGTTGCTGCCAGATTTTGTCATCCTGTCTGCTGGCATTGATTTCCATGCGTCCCGGTTCGATGCGCAAGCGTACCGGTATCCAGCCATGCTGGAACAGTTTATGACTGTCATTCAGGGCAAAATAGGGTACATCGGCCACTGATCCGATGTTGATTCCCTGATACTCTACCGGAGCGCCTACACTCAGACCACGTACGGATTGTTGAAAGAATGCCACGTAGTATTGTGTGCGTGAGGAAGGCTGGTTATTCAGTTCACGTGCGCTATTATATAAGGTAAATTCGGTATTGTTCGCAACAGGCTTGCCTTTGCCCTCAAACATGGTTTTGAAAACAATGGCTCCTGAGAGCAGGGCAGGCAGTGGAGCGGAATCAATATGTACGCCACCACCAGATGCCGTTACCTGAAGGCCGCTTTGCAACCAAAATTTAACTTTGTCGCCGATCAGGCTGTCATATGGACTATTTATATAAACCTGATAATGGACGCTGTTGTCTTTGGGGTCAAAATAGGCCTTTTCTATTTGTCCGGCGCTGATGTCTCCGTAAAGTACGGGGCTGCCGGGGGTTAACAGTTTGTCGCTGTGGCCTTTCAGGCGCAGACGGATACCGCTTTGGGAAATGGCGCTTACTGGTGGTAAATCCCCTACAGTAAAGGTTTCAGCCTTTTCTTTGCTATGGCCGGGGGTAAAGGCAATGTAGGAACCGGATACCAAGGTATTGAGGCCAGTAATGCCACTTTGGTCTATGCGCGGTTTGACAATCCAGAACTGGGTATCTTTACGCAGCATATCTTTAACATCGGCACTCATCTGCGCTTTAATCTGCACTCCTTTTTCATCCGGACTGATGCTGATGGAGGTAACTTTACCTACGGTGACATTCAGTACTTTGATTGCTGTTGTATTAATCTCTATTCCATCAGCATCATTAAGATATAGCGTAATTTCCGGCCCTGTATGGCGCAGGTGCTGGATAAATAGCCAAGCTCCCGTTAATAATGCCAGTACTGGGATGGTCCACACCAGAACATTAAATGGCGGGGTATGTTTTACTGTAGCAGTTGTGTGTGTGGTTTCATTTTCTGTTTGGCTCATGATGAATGCCTTTTATTGCTACTTTTATGATGAGATGGATGTTGTTTTATCTCATCCCAGATTAAGCGTGGATCAAAACTGAGTGCTGATATCATGGTTAAAATCACTACGGCGCAAAAATAAATGGTGGCAGCACCCGGTGTCACGTGTGCCAGTGGTGTGGAAAATGCTGACATGAGTATGATGACAACGAAAATATCAATCATTGACCAGCGTCCGATTGATTCGGTAATGCGATATAAAACGGTTAATTTACGCGCAGACATCAGTGGGCGGTAAGCCGCAGAATAGAGTAATACCAGCATGGATATGATTTTCAGTACTGGAATGGCCATACTGGCACTGAAAATAACGACAGCTATCAGTACATCACCATCATTCCACATGTATTCAATGCCATCAAGAATGGTACTGGCCAGATTGGTACCCGGGGAACGAGTTATCATCATGGGCAGTAAATTGGCCGGAATATAGAAAATAATAGCTGCCAGTAAAAATGCCATGCTGATGCTCAGGCTTAGAGGTTTGCGCCGGCTTAAATAAGAACCGCAAACGTCGCAGACATTCTGGGTATCGGGTTGTTCAAACAGACAATAGTGACAATTAATGGTATCTTTATTATGCTTTTGTAATGTTGGATCATGGCCGGTGAGGCGTTGAATCTGATAAAAAATCCAATGTTCAGGCACGCCCTGAGAGGTACGGATGAGCAGAATGCCCAATACCATCATAAACCAGAAAGCCAGCCCGAAATGTATTTGTGCCATACCGCTGATTTTAATATAGGATACCAGCGTGGCAATATAAAATACATCTACCATGATCCAGTGACGCAGACGTACCAGTGTACGGGTGGCGTATAACATACCCGGTAATACTTGCTGATAACGCAGGCCGGTAAAAACGTACAGGCATAAGAGTAAAAACAGTACTGGGGAGCCAAAGGTCAGAAAAAACATTATTTCCGCCAGCAGAGAATAGTCTTGCTGTGCCAGTGTCGCTACCATATAGGGGATGGTTAACTCTACATGTATGCCAAACAAATCTATACTCATGTATAACTGAGTGTATACGATGGTCATGATGATCAGTGAGGCAATGGCGTAAGCTGTCGGCGTATCAAGCGGATGTATTTCAATTCGTACAAGATGCTGATGGCAGCGGGGACATAAAGCAGATTCACCCGGTGTCAGGGCAGGAATGGATAATGACAGGCCGCAGCAAGGGCAGCCAACTCGATGTGCTGGCAGACTGCTCGCAGGCAAGTTGGTTGAAGGACGATGCGCCGGTTGTGCTGAACGGTAGCTCAAAATATCAGGTTTCTGTAGTGAAAGCAGCTATATAAAAAAATAACTTAACAGAGACTTAATTTCCCTGTTAAGTTAAATATACGTAATTTAAGGCTAATGTGCAATCAGCTTATAGTGCTGCAAGTACCGCATCGCCCATCTGGCTACAAGAAACGCGTTGACAACCTTCCTCAAAAATATCACTGGTACGTAAGCCTTGTGCCAGTACTTTGCCAACAGCTTGTTCAATTCTTTGTGCTGCATGTTCATTATTCAGGCTGTAACGCAACAACATGGCTAGGGAAAGGATGGTTGCCAGCGGATTAGCCAGATTCTGGCCAGCTATATCAGGAGCGGAACCATGTGAAGGTTCATACATGCCTTTTCCTGTTTCGTTGAGAGAAGCAGAAGGTAGCATGCCGATGGAACCGGATAACATGGATGCCTGATCTGAGAGAATATCGCCAAAGATATTGCCAGTAACAATCACATCAAACTGCTTGGGTGCTTTTACCAGCTGCATGGCTGCATTGTCTACATACATATGGGTTACGCTGACATCAGGGTAATCCTTACTCATATCAGTGATGATCTCACGCCACAGTTCAGTGGTTTCCAATACATTGGCTTTATCAACGGAGCACAGTTTTTTATTGCGTTTCTGTGCAGCCTCAAAGGCAATTTTACCAATGCGACGGATTTCACTTTCACTATAACGCATGGTATTGATGCCTTCGCGTTCGCCATTAGGTAAGGTATGAATACCACGCGGTTCGCCAAAATAGATATCACCGGTTAATTCGCGCACAATCAGTATGTTCAAGCCAGAAACAACTTCCGGTTTCAGGGTTGAAGCATTAGCCAGCTCAGGATAGAGAATTGCCGGACGTAAATTACCAAACAGGTTAAGGTCTTTGCGGATGGCTAGTAAGCCGCGTTCGGGTCGTAAAGGGCGTTCCAGTTTGTCATACTGTGGGCTGCCAACGGCACCAAGTAATATTGCATCTGCCTGCCGACAGATATTCTGGGTAAATTCAGGGTAGGGATGGCCGTATTCATCATAGGCGGCTCCACCTAACGGCGCGTACTGATAATCTGCATCCAGCCCCTCTGCAATAAGCTTGTCTAAAACACGTACAGCCTGTGCAATGATTTCCGGGCCGATGCCGTCACCGGGAAGGATAGCAATATGTTTGCTCATTTTTATTCTTTCTGCATGTCAATGACTGACCAGTGGCCTTGCGGTCATCAGTCAGTTTTTTTAGATAAATGGAAAGTAAATTGTTATTTGATTTAATCAGAGCTTGTACAACCAAGGCTGCTGTTGCTGGTGTCTGATTTCAAATGCCTTAATCGCATCTGCATGTTGCAGCGTCAGGCCAATCTCATCCAGACCATTGAGCAAGCAGTGTTTGCGGTGTTCGGTAATTTCAAAATGAAAGTGCTTACCATTAGGTGTACTAACGGTTTGTTCTGGCAGACTGATGCTAAGCTGATAATTTTCCTGAGCAGCAACTTCTTGAAATAGCTGTTCAACAACTTCTTCAGGCAGAATTATGGGTAACAGACCATTTTTATAGCAGTTATTAAAAAAGATATCTGCAAAAGAGGGGGCAATAATGGCTCGGAATCCATAATCTTCCAGTGCCCATGGTGCGTGTTCCCTGCTCGAACCACAGCCGAAATTTTTTCGTGTCAGCAGAATATGTGCACCCTGATAGCGTGGCTGGTTAAGCACAAAATCTGGATTTAAAGGGCGTTTGTTGTTATCCATACCGGGTTCGCCGTGATCCAGATAACGCCATTCATCGAATGCATTGGGGCCAAAGCCGCTACGTTTGATTGATTTTAAAAACTGCTTTGGAATAATGGCATCTGTGTCTACATTGGCTCGATCCAGAGGTGCCACCAGAGCAGTAAGGGTAGTAAAAGATCTCATGCTAGTATTTTGGTATTTTGTAGTTAATGATTGAATTGAGCAAGCCCTGACGGGCTTGCGTACAGTTACATTTCTGAGCGTACGTTGTCAGAAGCATTACTTACTGCCTGACCACCGGAAGAGATATCGCGACCCACACCGGAAACAGTATGACAGCCCGCCAGAAAACCAACAATGGCAATACTCAAAAGCATCAGTTTTTTCATGATATTATCCTTGTTTGATTATTTATCGGCAGCATTAGATAAGTGCTGGCCACCAGCTCTTACATCCTGTCCCATTCCATGAATTGTGTGACAACCGGAGAGTACAGCCATAACCATTGCAGCAATTAACAACATTTTTTTCATGCTTACTCCTTAAACAAAGATAAAAGTTAACAAATTCAATCAGAACTACATGCTTATCATGCACTTGCTGGCTTAAAACTGCAAGTTATTCACTGTATATTTGTCGCACGTCGGTAAAATGTCCGGTAATTGCAGCAGCGGCAGCCATGGCTGGGCTAACCAGATGAGTACGGCCGCCGTTGCCTTGCCGGCCTTCAAAATTACGGTTGGATGTGGATGCACAGCGTTCCTGTGGCTGTAAACGGTCGGCATTCATGGCCAAACACATGGAGCAGCCCGGCTCTCGCCATTCAAAACCGGCTGCAATGAAGATTTTGTCCAGCCCTTCGGCTTCCGCCTGCTGTTTAACCACACCTGAGCCGGGCACAATTAATACTCTTTTCACATTGTCTGCTTTGTGTTGCCCTTCTGCCACTTTAGCGGCGATACGCAAGTCCTCAATGCGCCCGTTGGTGCAAGAACCGATAAATACCACATCAACCGGAATTTCATTTATTGGTGTGCCAGCAGTTAACCCCATATATTGTAAAGCGCGCTGCATACCTTCGCGTTTAACCGGATCAACCTCTGCAGCCGGATCAGGTATGCGTTGATTTATTGCGATAACCATTTCCGGTGATGTGCCCCATGTAACCTGAGGTTCTATATCTGCGGCGTTAAAATGATAAGTTTTATCAAAGTATGCGCCTTCATCAGACACCAGCGTTTGCCAGTAGCTGACCGCCTGCTCCCATAAAGCTTCTTTGGGTGCGAAATGGCGGCCTTTAATGTAATCGATTGTTGTCTGGTCTACTGCAATCAGACCGGAGCGGGCACCGGCTTCAATGGCCATATTGCATAGTGTCATACGCCCTTCCATCGATAAATTGCGTATGGCTTCGCCTCCAAATTCAATTGCGTAGCCAGTTCCGCCAGCTGTACCAATCTGGCCGATGATATATAAGGCAATATCTTTGGCAGTGATGCCGGGTTTGAGAATGCCATCAATTTCAATCAGCATGGTTTGTGATTTTTTGGCGGTAATACACTGAGTTGCCATCACATGTTCTACTTCTGACGTACCGATACCATGAGCAAGTGCACCGAATGCACCATGCGTGGAGGTATGCGAATCACCACATACTACGGTCATGCCCGGTAAAGTGGCACCTTGTTCGGGGCCAACTACATGGACAATTCCCTGATTGATATTTTGAAACGGATAATATTTCTGTACGCCAAAATCATGAATATTTCTATCCAGCGTCTGAACCTGTAGTTTGGATATTGGGTCGGTAATACCCTGATCCCAATGATCGGTAGGGGTATTGTGATCCGCTGTGGCCACAATACTTTGTTCCCGCCAGAGCGGGCGATGCGCCAGTTTCAGACCTTCAAAAGCTTGCGGGCTGGTTACTTCATGCACCAGATGGCGATCGATATAAAGTAAAACTGTACCATCTGACTGTTCTTGGACAATATGGCTATTCCACAGTTTTTCATAGAGGGTTTGTGCTTTCATTATAGTGGCTTTGTTTTGTCATGATTTATGTGTGAGGCATCTTAATACTGTTAAGACAGATTTACAAGTATTTTGTCTAAAAATAAAAAATTCTATGTTTTTTAGTAAAACCCTAAGTTATTTTTAGACTAAATGTCTAATCTTTATTGATTGGTATGGCTGAACCATTCTGTTAATGATTAAATTTACTGTTTTCTGCTGAATTGTTGTTTATTGTTATAATAATAACTGCCATATGAAGCAAAAATGCTGAGTGTGAATGTAGAAAGGAATGAAATATGAGTTTACCTGATGTGGCCGCAGCGCATCGTACTGAGTTGCAGAAATTTGAACGTGCAATTTTAGCCAGACAAACCCAAATTGAATCATGGTTTCGTGCTCAATGGCGACATCACCACGTTCCTTTTTACGGATCGGTGGACATCCGTAACAGCGGATATAAATTAGCCAGTATAGATATGAATCTGTTTCCGGGTGGTTTTAATAATCTGAATCCTGCTTTTCTGCATCTGGCGTCGGTAGCTGCGCAGGATGCGGTGGAACGTGCTTGTGCTGAAGCACATTCAGTATTGTTAATCCCCGAGAACCATACGCGGAATACCTTTTATCTGCAAAATGTTTATGCTTTGTATTCAATTCTGCGGCAAGTTGGTTTAAACGTCCGTATTGGTACACTAAACCCTGAAATTACTCAGATAACCACGCTTGAAACCGCACTTGGTGACCACATTACTCTGGAACCAATACAGCGGCAGTCAAACCGTTTGCAGTTGGCTGATGGGTTTACACCATGTATGATTCTGTTAAACAATGATTTGTCTGGTGGTGTACCAGAAATTTTACAGGGTCTGGAGCAGACATTGTTACCGCCAGTGAAAGCTGGCTGGACCACGAGGCGTAAAAGTACCCATTTTCATGCTTACAATCAGGTGGCGGCAGAATTTGCTCAGCTGGTAGGTATAGATGAGTGGACAATTAATCCCTATTTTGAAGTGTGCAGCGGGCTCGATTTCACTAGTCATGAAGGAGAAAATCGTCTGGCCGAAACTGTGGAACGGCTGTTGCAGCGTATTCAGCACAAGTATGATGAGTTGGGGATTCAGGATAAACCTTTTGTTATTGTTAAAGCCGATGCCGGTACTTATGGCATGGGTGTGATGAGTGTGCATTCGGCTGAAGAAGTACGCGGGCTCAATCGCAAAAAACGCAATAAAATGGCCAAAATCAAAGAAGGGCTGGAAGTTAGCGAAGTCATCGTGCAGGAGGGTATCTATACTTATGAAACACTGCATGGTGCAACAGCAGAACCAGTGGTATATATGATGGACAGATTCGTTATTGGTGGTTTTTATCGCGTACATCAGGATCGTGGACCAGATGAGAATCTTAATGCTGTAGGTATGCATTTTGTACCATTGAATTGCAATATTGCTTCGCTGGAAGAACAGGATGCCGAAGATGAAGCAGCAAGTAAACGCGAGTTTAAGCCCTGGGATCAGCTAGGTATTCCACAAACGGAAAATGCTACTCAGGCCAGTGATTGCGAAAGCACCCGTTTGTATGTGTATGGTGTACTGGCCAGATTATCCTTACTAGCCGCCGCTATTGAGCTGGAAAATATGCCTGAGGCAGCTGTTTAGCTTGTTTAAACTGATTTGATTGTGGTGTAGTGCTGATTTCCAGAAATCCGGAAATCAGCTTCAATTCTCATAAATCGCTATTGATAAAGTTGTATACAGAATGAAAAAAACTCGAGTATTAACCGGCGTTACCCCCAGCGGGATACCGCATCTGGGTAATTATGTTGGTGCAATTCGACCGGCTATTCAGGCTAGCCTGAATCAAGATGTAGAATCATTTTTATTTTTATCAGACTATCATGCCCTGATTAAATGTCATGACCCGGAAAAGGTATATGAATCTACAAAAGCAGTGGCGGCAACTTGGCTTGCCTGTGGTCTTGATCCAGAACGTACCACGTTTTATCGACAGACTGATATTCCGGAAATAATGGAATTAAACTGGATTCTTACCTGTAATACTGCCAAGGGTCTGATGAACCGAGCACATGCCTATAAGGCAGCCATGCAGGAAAATGCAGATAAAGGGCAGGAAGATCCAGATCATGGTATTGAAATGGGGTTGTTTTGTTATCCGATGCTCATGAGTGCGGATATTCTGATGTTTAATGCAGATAAAGTACCTGTCGGACGAGACCAGATTCAGCATCTGGAAATGGCTCGCGATATTGCCGGCCGTTTCAATCATCGTTTCAAACCGTTGTTTACCTTGCCGGAAGCACAAATCGACGACAATGTTGAAACACTTGTGGGATTGGATGGCCGTAAAATGAGCAAAAGTTATGGCAATACCATTCCATTGTTTGAATCTGAAAAGAAATTGCAGAAAGCAGTTAATAAGATTGTCACTAATCTGAAAGAACCCGGCGAAGCGAAACAGCCGGATGAAAGTCCCTTGTTTGATATTTACAAGGCATTTGCCACACCAGCAGAAACCGACCAGTTTACACAGATGCTCGCAGATGGACTGGCCTGGGGTGAGGCCAAGAAAATTCTGGCGGCAAAAATTAATGAGGAACTGGCTGAGAAGCGTGAACGCTTTGCACAACTGAACGCACAGCCTGCTCTGATTGAAGATATTTTGCAGGCTGGTGCTGTAAAAGCGCGCCAGCAGGCACGGCCACTACTGGAGGCAGTACGCGAAGCAGTGGGTATCCGTTCATTAAAATAGAGTATATTTTTATCCGGAAGGGAAAATGACTCTCCCTGCCGGATAAACACTCCGACAGGTAAACTCAATGAAAATCCTATTTATTGCCGACCCGATGGCAGGTTTTAAAACCTATAAAGACACCACGTATGCCATGATGCGGGAGATGGCCAGACGTGGCTGGAAACTGTTTCATACATTAGCCAGTCAGTTGAGTGTGCAACAGGAATGTGTTGTGGCTAGTGCGAGCGAGTTCAGCTTTACTGATGCCAGAAATGAGCATGATCATGACTGGTTTAAACCTTTGCCACCGCAACAATGCCCACTGAATCGTTTTGATGCGGTTATCATGCGTACCGATCCGCCTTTTGATATGCAGTATCTGTATGCTACGCAATTGTTGACACTGGCCGCCAAACAGGGTGCCTATGTGTATAACAGTGGTCAGGCAATGCGTGATTTTAATGAAAAGCTGGCCATTCTGGATTTTCCTGAGTTTACCGCCCCAACACTGGTTACGACGCACGCAGCTGATGTGCGGGCGTTTCTAAATGAATATCAAGATATTATTATCAAGCCGTTGGATGGAATGGGCGGGATGGGCATCTTTCGTCTAAAACAGAACGATCCCAATATTGGCAGTATTCTGGAAATGCTGATGCGTCTGGATAGCCGTACCATTATGGCACAACGTTATATCCCCGAAATTGTTCATGGCGATAAACGCATACTGATTATCGGCGGCAGAGTAGTGCCGTATGCGTTGGCACGTATCCCGCAAAAGGGTGAAACGCGTGGCAATCTGGCTGCCGGTGGCCAAGGTGTAGCACAGCCGTTAAGTGAACGTGATCGACAGATTGCAGAAACACTGGCGCCAGAACTGGTACGCAGAGGTATTTTACTGGCGGGGCTGGATGTAATTGGTGATTACCTCACTGAAATCAATGTCACCAGCCCGACTGGTTTTCAGGAAGTTAGTAAACAAACCGATTGTGACGTAGCCGCATTGTTTGCCGATGCAGTGGAAGAAGCGGCGCGCTTGCATGGTTCACCTGTGTAGCTTTTCATATATTCTATAAAAATCAGATGATAAAAGGGAAAAATTATTGTTATGCCTGAAAATAACAATCAGTACGCCATAAATATTAAAGGTAAAAAAGGTTTACGCCGTATATTCAATGCTTATGGTTATTCTCTGGCCGGTTTGAAAGCAGCCTGTAGCGAATCAGGCTTTCGTCAGTTGTTATTATTAAACAGCGTATTGATTATACTGGTGTTCGTACTGGATTTTGGTATGCTGACACGGATGGTATTGATTATGGCTTCATTTTTAAGCTGGATTGTTGAACTGTTTAATACCGCTATTGAGGCAGCCGTAGATCATACCTCACTGGCTAAACATCCTTTGGCCAAACGTGCCAAAGATACAGCCTCAGCCGCTCAGTTGTTAACTATGCTACTTCTGGCTGTTTTGTGGTCATTGGCATTATGGCGTGATTATCTGGTTAACTGGTTTTAAAAATATTGTATTTCTACTCTAGACAGTTGGATTGCTGATACGGCTATTTTTAACTTTATACAGTAATTGTTGATTGAATATAGGTCTGGCTGCTGTCTGAATAATAGAAAGTAAACAATGCATTTTTTGATAATTCTATTACCTGTATTTGGTATTTTTGTCACAGGTTTTATAGCGCAGAAAGTATTAAAATTTGATATTGCCAGTTTATCAAAATTATCGTTGTATATTCTTTCGCCATTTTTAGCTTTTAAAACGTTTTATACCCATCAGTTAACTGCTGCCTACGCTTATTATGCCTTTTATGTATTGGCTTTATGTGTTGGGCTGATTATACTGGTTTATCTCTGGTCGAAAGTGTGTCATTACCAGAATCAGGATAATTGTGCCCTGATTCTGGCGTCATGTTTTATGAATAACGGTAACTACGGTACGCCGGTAATTCTGGTGTTTTTCGGTTCTGCTGGTTTTGATGTCGCTGTTATCCTGATGGTATTGCAGCAGTTTATCATGAGTACTCTCGGTACTTATTATGCAGCCAAAGGCAGCAGTGATGTCGAAGGTGTCAGCCAGCGGACGATACTGAAAAAAGTTTTACGGATGCCGATTGTCTATGGTGCTTTGTTCGGGCTGATATTTCAATTGCTGCATATTCCCCTGAGTAAAGAAATTATGCTGGCTGTGGGCATGATAGGGGATTCTTCTATTCCGGTAATCATGCTGATTCTGGGTATGCAATTGGCTACGTTACATATCAGACAAATTGAAGTTGCCAAAATAAGTTTTGCGCTGGTAGTCCGATTGATGGTATCACCCTTGTGGGCGTTGCTGCTGGTGTATTTTATGCCGATAGACCTGATGGCGAAAAAAATATTGATTGTTCTTGCCGCCATGCCAACAGCAGCTAATACTACTTTGATTTCCGTGCAGTTCAACACCAAACCGCAATTGGTTTCTTCAGCTACTTTTTTTAGTACGGTATTAAGCCTGATTACCTTGCCGATAGTGCTGATGCTGGTTCAGCCGCCGGTTATCAATCTATTAGCGATTTGAGTGGTGATTTAAGCTAATAAATGTATATTTGATATATGCTTATTTGAATAAATGACAGGTCTTATTATTGGTGTGACAGGATCTGATTTATTCCCTGATGTAACAATACTTATTACCCATCCAATAATGTTCTTTTACTTGAAACGGATTATAACAATATACAGTACAATTTATTTTAGGTTAAAAGACATGAGCATAAACAAGCAACATGGTTGCAGAAGTATTGTTTATTTATTAATTACGGTAATAGGCTGGGGAATTATGTATCCAGCATCCAAACATGCAGTATCTTCAGGTATTGATGGCTATTACCTTACCTTCATCCGTTATGTTTTAGGCGCAGTGCTTGTCAGTGTGATATTAATTATTCTGGAAGGAAAACAAAGTTATCAGACTGAAGGTAAAACCTTACTACTTTGGTTTTCGGAAGTATCAGCTTTGCATGTCTAAATTTTCTCACATTCATAGGAATCGGTTATTCATCAGCAGAACATGCAACTATTATATTAGCACTCATGCCCTTATTATCGTTTGCTTTAACATGCATTATTAATCGTAGTTTCCCCGATACTAAAACCAGTTTCTATATGCTAATAGCTTTTGCCGGCATAGTTTTGGTTATTACTAATGGTAATTTCAGTCATTTGATGGCTTCATCTAGTTTTATTGGTGATTTGTTATTACTGGCAGCCACTGTTTGCTGGGTAATTTATACCTATTTTGCCAATATTATGGATTCAGTATATAGATGGAATATTTAGAAAGAAATTTTCATTATTTGAACCAGATATAGGTGCTTGACAATATTCTTGCAACTAAGTTTCTAGCATTGAATGATTGTGGAATTGTACATTTGTTTAAATTTGCAGTGTATGATGAGCTACAGAATAATAAATTGGTTGAAATTTTACCTGAATATTTTATTAATCATTTATGGCAATTTTGCTTTCTTTACCCTGAATCGCATAGAAAGTCAGAAAAATTAAGGGTTTTTACCGATTACTTCATTCAAAATATCAAATGATTGAGCAAAATTCGAGGTATATTTATGCCGATATATTTGGTATTAGAGTAATCAGGCAGCTTAAATTTTTAATAAATGCTTTATATATCGGAATTACCAAGCCGTAGCCCAAAATATAAATATATATTATTTGCTATTCAGGTTAATTCTGATTTAAAAGATGAAATATGCCAAATTGCAGATAAACTTCTTTTCAAAATCATATCTATGTAAAGATTTTTGTCTTTAGTGATGTTCATAACTTATCGTTATCACGATAAATCGGTATCATAGCCACTTAGACCTGCTGTAATGACAGACTGAGTGGCTTATGACAAAATTAAAATTTACCAAAATGCATGGTTTGGGTAATGATTTCATGGTTATTGATGGTATCAACCAGAAATTTGACTCGACAACAGCACCTATTGCTGCATGGGCACAACGGCATACCGGTGTAGGATTTGACCAGCTTCTTTTGATTGAAGCGCCGCAAACTGCAAAAGCTGATTTTCGTTACCGCATCTTTAATGCTGATGGTTCCGAAGTAGAACAGTGTGGTAATGGTGCACGCTGTTTTGCCCGCTTTGTCTATGATAAAGGTTTAACCAACAAGCAACAGATTGTGGTAGAAACGGCAGGTGGGGTGATTGTGCCGCATTTAAATGATGATGGTACAGTAACCGTGGATATGGGCGTGCCATTATTTGCGCCCGAACAGATTCCGTTTGCTGCCATTGATGAAGATGATGCCCAGCGTATCAGCCATCAGCTGGTTATCGGAAATGATACGGTTGATGTGACCTGTATCAATATGGGTAATCCGCACGCCGTTATGGTTGTGGAAGACATCGACCGGGCACCAGTACATCGGCTCGGCGCAGCAATTGAAAACCACAGACAATTTCCACAGCGGGTTAATGTGGGATTTATGCAAATACTGTCACCACACCAGATTCGCTTGCGTGTTTTTGAGCGCGGTGTTGGGGAAACACAAGCTTGTGGTACTGGCGCATGTGCGGCAGCGGTAGCCGGAATCAGTCTGGGAGTATTGGCTGATGATAAGCCAGTACAGGTTAGTTTACCCGGGGGGCTGCTATCGATAAGTTGGCAGCAACAGCCAGATGCTCATGTCTGGATGAAAGGCCCGGTGCAGACCGTATTTGAGGGGGAGATTGATTATTTATGAGTATTGATGAAGCAAAAGTGCGTGCTTTTTTACATGCACAACCACAGTGGCTGTACGATCATGCTGCTGAATTTAATTTGCGTCCGATTGAAAGCAAAATATTGTCATTTCAGCAGGGCAAGATGCAGGTGATGCAGCGTAGAACCGAAAAAATGGCTTCTCAATTAGTTCAGATGCTAGGTAATGCTGATGCAAACCATACATTGATGACTAAATTTATGGCATTTGATCAGCGCTTGCTCTCGGTGAATACTTTGACACAGTGGCAACGTGCAATCCGAGATGGTCTGAAAAATGAATTTGCTTTAACTTACTATGCTTTGAAAATTGTTACCGCTGTACCGAAAAATGTGCGTGTGCCGGCAACTTTACTGGCGGAAGACAGGATTAAAACTATTGCTGAAAAATTAACTGCTCCTGTTTGCGGTACTTTACCCGTAGCTGCTTTATTAGAGTTATTACCTGAACAGCCACGTCTGGAAAGTTTCCTACAGTTACCACTGCTCTGGAAAGATCAAGTGCTTGCAATACTGGTTATTGGCCACGAAGATGAAGCACATTTTACTCCTGATATGGCCACAGAATGGGTAACAGCTATGGCTGAGAATATGGCTATTGTTTTGGCACGTTTACTGAAACTGGTACGTTGATGGGTACACTAATAAGCTATGTTGTAGTAGTGGTATATGCCGTACTGTTTGTATGGCAATGCTGTAAATATGAGCTCCATGGCTGGCTGGCCGCATCAGTAACTGTCTGGTTGGTTCTGGCCAGTATAAGTAGTGCGATTTTGCCGGGGATTGCTGCTCCTTTTAAAACGGTGAATTCGTTTCTGGTGCCTATGTATGTTTTGCTGGGGTCATGTTTCGTTATGCACCAAGGCCGCAAACTTAAGCATAGCTCTTATTTAACTGTGTTGTTGTACAGTAGCTGGTTACAATTTGGGGCATTGGCTATCTGTCTGGCTTTAGTTTTGTGCCTGATAAAAAAAGCTACATTGATTATTCCTTTTCTCGTAAGTTTGCTTCAGATGTATGCTTGGCAACCCATTTTCTGGATTGGTAGCCAATGGATATTAATGATAATGTTATTTTTGAGTAGTGCCGATAAGGAAAAACCCATATGGCGCTGGCAGACTTTAATGCTTTTCAGCTTGTTTACGCAGCTGGTATATATGATGTTAAGCTTTAGAGGAAAATTGTAATTCTAGATAATAGAAACAGATAACAGAAAAGCCAGACTGTTCAGTCTGGCTTTTCTGAATTTATATATGCTTATTTAGAAGCAGCTGCAGCAGAGGCTTCAGCTTCGGCTTCAGAAGCAACAGCAGGAGCAGAAACTTCAGTAGTTGGAGCTACTACTGGTTCTGAAGCTGGAACTACTGGTTCAGAAGCAACAGCAGGAGCAGAAACTTCAGAAGCAGCAGTAGAAGCAGCAGGAGCTGCTTCTTCTTTATTACAAGCAGCCAAGAACAAAGACATCAGGGCAGCAGCAGCTAACAAAGATTTTTTCATGATTATGTACCTTAATCTGTATCAAAAAGTATTACTTTAATGATGGAAGTCCAGTTTTTGCACACTATATCATTTCTTCAACAAATAGCTATAGTGCGCATAACTTGTGCAAATCGAATTATGCCCCGCCTTGCAAACTAATGCAATCAGCCATGCGTGCATTTTTGTTAAATAAGTAGGTTGGCAAAGTTTGTTGTCTGTCTAAAAAGGTTGCTTGAGCTTACGTTGGCTTGCCTGTGTGATAACAGGCTGGTGGTATAATTTTGCTTGTAATATATTGATGATGTTTAATAAAATAAAGAAATAGTCAAAAATAATTTTACAGTTTAAAGCCAGTCAGCCAGAATTGGTAATGTGAATATTAGTTGTTTTTTTGCAACAAATAAACATGGGTGTGGTTTTATTGACTCATACTATTATTGGATAAATGTATTCAACCTAATATTTATCAATAACACAGTCGAACAGTTCATCAGTAGTTAGCGACAATATCTTTGCAGTTTTAATACTGTATTTTTTATGCGGTGTTCAATATTTTAATTTGTTTAATTCAATATGGGAAATAGCAAACCAGCTATCGCTGAATTAAGTTGATCCAAATATAATTAGAGAAACTCTTTCTTAAATATTGTTAGCTATGGTTAATATATTTAGAATCAGTCATTTGATTAGTTTTAAATCACTATACTAGCAATTTCGGCCATTTTTGCGACTTTTATTCAGCTGGCTTACTAATCTCTATCTTTATCTATCCTGTTTCCGCCATTCGTTGGTCTATCTATACAACTAGTTAAAGGGTGTTTAATGTCCGCAGCACTGCTGGATGCTATTGTTCGGTATAATTACAGGATGCAAAATATCCGGCAATACGTATATTGGGGATGCTAGTTGTTTTTAATTATCATTAATTCAATGCAGGAAGCTTATCATGACAGAAGCCGTAGAACGTGAAAACATGCAGTATGATGTTGTAATTGTTGGCGCTGGTCCGTCAGGCTTATCTGCTGCCATACATTTGAAGCAACTGGCCGCCCGGCAACAACGTGACATCAGTGTGTGTGTTGTTGATAAGGGTTCTGAAGTAGGTGCTCATATTTTGTCTGGCGCAGTTATCGATCCACGAACTTTGTCAGAGCTAATTGAAAACTGGCAAGAAAAGGATGCGCCATTATCTTGTCCGGTCAAAGAAGATCGATTGCTGTTTCTTACCCAGAAAAAAGCTTATCGACTGCCCATTGCGCCAAGCTTTAACAATCACGGCAATTATATTATCAGTCTGGGTGTGTTCTGTCGCTGGTTGGCACAGCAGGCAGAAGAGCTGGGGGTGGAAATTTATCCGGGCTTTGCTGCTGTGGAAATACTATATCATTCTGATGGCTCCGTACGCGGTATAGCTACGGGAGATATGGGGCTGAACCGCGATGGTAAGCCCGGTGATAATTATCAGCAGGGCATGGAGCTATTGGCACAGCAAACTATTTTTGCCGAGGGCTGTCGTGGTTCGCTTACTAAAACTCTGCTACAGCAGTTTGAATTAAACCGGAATTGTCAGAATCAAACCTACGGAATCGGTATCAAAGAATTATGGGAAATCGAACCGGAAAAATCTAAACCCGGCACAGTAATACATTCAATTGGCTGGCCACTGGATCAGCAGACTTATGGCGGCTCATTCCTGTATCATCTGAATGATAATAAGGTGGCTGTGGGATTTGTGATGGGTCTGGATTATCGCAATCCCTATCTGTCACCTTTTGCTGAAATGCAACGCTATAAGACACACCCAGCTATTCGCGAGATTCTTGAAGGTGGCAGACGTATTGCATATGGTGCGCGCGCGCTAAGCGAAGGAGGGCTGCAAAGTTTACCCAAGCTGACTTTTCCGGGTGGTGTGCTGGTAGGTGATACCGCAGGTTTTCTCAATGTACCACGTATCAAAGGTATTCATGCTGCAATGAAATCAGGTATGCTGGCAGCAGAAGCCGTAATTGATGTATTGAGTGCAGACGAAACTAATCATGGTGGTAACCGTGAAGCTGTGAGCTATAGTGAGCTGTTTAAAAATAGCTGGTTATATGATGAATTGCATAAAGTTCGCAATATGCGGCCAGCATTTAAATGGGGGCTGTTTGGTGGTCTAGCTTATGGTGCGCTTGAAGAATATCTGTTCAGAGGCAAAATGCCATGGACACTTCGGCATCATTGTGCTGATCATGCATCTTTACGTAAGGCACAGGATTGCAAGCCTATTGATTATCCCAAAGCTGATGGAAAATTAACCTTTGATCGCATGAGCAGCGTTTTTCTGGCCGGAATCAGCCATGATGAAAGCCAGCCGGTGCATTTACAGTTGCAGAATCCAGAACTGGCCATTAGTGTCAACTATCGTGATTATGCCAGTCCTGAGATTCGTTATTGTCCTGCTGGTGTGTATGAAATCGTGGAACAAGCAGGAGAGGTTCGGTTACAGATTAATGCCCAGAATTGTGTGCACTGCAAAACTTGTGATATCAAGGATCCCACCCAGAATATTAACTGGGTTTGTCCCGAAGGCGGTAGTGGCCCCAATTACGCAGAAATGTAATTATTAAAATCAGCGTGAGCTAGAAAATTCTGGTCAAACAAAGCCACAATAATATTATGGCCAGTCTGTTTTATTTTAATGTTCGCGCTCATGAAAGAATGCATAAGTTGCATCATGAAACAATTCTACTTGGGGATTTTCTTCATACTGCAATTGTGCAATTTCATTATCGAAAGCCGTACGAATAGATTCAGTAGCCAGTTCTGCCATATCAGACGGCAGCGCCCGCAATAAACCTTTCAGTGCAGTAGCCAGAACCCGGTTTTGCATGATTAATGCTTCATTACTTTCTTCAAGAAACTCAATACGCTGTTCGATTGTGCTCATCCTTTTAATCCTAAATTAATTGGGTAAAATATACATTATTTTAGCATTTTAACTTATAAAAGTTGTTATAATTGTCAAGATATAGTGCACTGAAGAATCATGTGCAATCTGTTTAAAATATATCGGGATGAAGAGAAGTGAGGGCATGGTGAAAAAACAGACTGAACAACTAAATCAATTTGTTTTTACTCTGAGTGAAGATAATCCGCCTAAACAGCAAACTGTCTCCAGGACGACTGCCGGTGCAGAAACAACGAGGACAGATACAATGCCCGAATGGGAGCGTAATCTTGAACGGTTGCGCCAGAATAAAAAAAAGCTAGATGGCAAGCCGGCTCGCCATGAGGAAACGAAAATCGTTAAGCCATCAGTAGTCGCTCGTCAAGCCAGAAGGCAGGAACATGGCTTAAATATATCGCCTAAGCCAATGGATAGCGTAGCCGACCGCACGGCCTATACAACTCCGAGTTCCAGAAATAATAAACCGTCTCAACCCAATAATGAGTTTTTACTCGATCCGGTACAGCGGGAACGGGCTTATCGTGCTTATTTGCAGCAATGGCAGCAGCAAAGTATTCGGGAAGCTGAGCAACAGGAATCTGCTTTAAATGATACTGCTTTATTGATTCAGGAAGACTGGCTGGCTGCACAAAGCTGTTTACAAAGTGCTCCTATTGACGAAACTTCGTCTTCTAGCTGCACCATTCAATTAAAAGGCAACCAATCTACTGTTTTACCAACTGAAAACAGCCAGAAAGATGTTGCAGATGATGGGCAGACTGATACAGCAGAAAATGGCCAGCCGGTTATTCATGTACACATGCATGTAATCGAACCACGCGGAATGGCCAACAAGGCAGTGACCTGTATTTCTGAGCAGGCATTATTGCAGCAATTAAGCGAGAAATTACGTCCTCATCTGGCCGATGTATTGTCAGGGATGGTACGTGTTGCCGTACAGAAGCATACTGCCGGATTAGTATCCACTTTGCAGCGAGAATTACTGGCAGAAGTGCCTGTGGCCGTAGAAGATATATTGAAGCATAATCTGGCACAAGTGATGAATAATTTTAAGAAAAGACATCGTTAATAGTAGTTTTTGCGCTTTGTGCGCAGATGGCTGAATATTTTATCTTCAACTTTGCCTATAGCTGAAAACAATTGTATTTTTATGATTTTTTCTGGTTAATCGAAAGATTAATAATTTGGCTGACCAGATATCAGTTTGGCTAAGATTATATTTTTCGGGGCAGGGTGGGTGTTTCGAATAATTGATAATGTTACTTTGATTCGTTTTATCGAAATTGGTGAAACTAACTTTCTAATAAAATATTGTTTTTAAATAAACTTATTATTATTGTGAAAGTTTAGATCATTTTGTCAATCATGGTGAACAAGTAGCAATTATGCTATAATGCGCATAAACTGGATTAAGCACAATGTAAAGCCAGTATAGCTCAGTTGGTAGAGCAGCGCACTCGTAACGCGAAGGTCGTAGGTTCGATCCCTATTACTGGCACCAGTTTAATGCATTGATTTTACAAATATTTTATAAAAATAAATTCATCTGCTTTTAATAGAGAAGCGCTACTGTGTTTATCTGGGTAGTTCGTTTTGGCTGATTTCTAAATGCATTAATAAATTTTTGAGTATTCTATTGGTGAAAATAGAAAATTTTGCCAACTCGGATTAGCTGCTTATCTTGTTACTGTGCAGTTTCGTTTAGACGTGCATAACGTTGTGCCAGTACCGCGCATATCATGAGTTGCAACTGATGAAAAATCATCAGTGGTAACAGCATAATTCCTACTATACTGGCTGGAAACAGAACATTGGCCATAGGAACACCATTGGCCAGACTTTTTTTGGAACCACAAAAAACAATAGTAATTTCATCAGCGCGATTGAAGCCTAGCAAACGTGCAACTAACGTATTAATGCTGAGGACTAAAAAAAGCATCAACAGGCTTAGCATAACAATCATACCAATTGTTCCCAAGTTAACCTTATGCCATAAACCCTCAACTACGGCATCACTGAAAGCAACATACACCACCAATAGAATTGAACTACGGTCAGTACGGTTTATCCATACTTTATGTTTATGGATCCAGTTTGCAAGCAGTGGCCGTGCCAAATGGCCTGCGACAAAAGGCAGCATCAGCTGTAACAGAATGGATTCAATTGCTGCGGTAGTATCAACGCTATTGCCACTGGTTGGCATCATCAAACCAACCAGTATTGGCGAGAGAAACACGCCAAGAATGCTTGAGGCTGAAGCACTGCACACTGCTGCGGCTACATTGCCTCCGGCCACGGAGGTAAATGCAATTGCAGATTGCACCGTAGCCGGCAGTGCGCATAAATACAGGAAACCTAGATAAAGTTCGGGAGAAATCCAGTGTGGTACCAGAATCTGTAAGCCTAATCCGATTAGTGGAAATAATATAAATGTACTGCAAAATACCACCAGATGCAGTCGCCAGTGCCTGATGCCTTCCGTAATAGCCTGGCGAGACAGTTTGGCACCGTGCATAAAAAAAAGCAATGCAATCGCGAGGGTGGTCAGATAGCTGAAAAATGTTTTTGCGATACCCTGACAGGGCAGAATAGTGGCTGTGCCCACAACGGTTAGCATCGCCAGTAAAAACGGGTCAATATAAAATTTTTTGAGCAGATTATTCATGGCAGTAACCGATATGTACGCGTGCGTTACCAAAGTGATTATTTTAACGTAAAAGACTTAAGGGCAAATAGCGGGTAAGTGAGTTAAAAAGGATTAATTTAATCAGGCGATTAGCTGTTAGTCATAAGATATGACTGTTTTGCCTCATTAAAAGGCGATTTATTTCAGCTTATTACTAAATAGTTACAAACATAATCAGGGCGATTATGCTAATTGTTGTCGGTTTGTCATTGGCAAAATAAAACATTCATACCACTGAAAGACATGAAAAACCGGATAGAAGCTGTCTATCCGGCGTGTCCGTTCAGATGTGGGTTCAGAAAAATGAATTGAGTCCGAGAAAAATCAGCACAGAAAGTAGGGCAGCAGATGGCAGGGTAATTATCCAGGCCAGTGCTATCGGTTTCATCAATTTCCAGTTGGCATTGTGGTTAACCAGACCAATACCCAAAACGGCACCAACCAGAATATGTGTACTGGATACCGGTAAGCCCATTAGTGTAGCCAGCATCACAATGGCGGCTGAGGACAGCTCAGCCGTGAAACCAGATGCTGGGTGCATTTTGGCTAAATTGGTACCTACAGTCTGAATAACTTCTTTGCCGATAAACCACAAGCCTACAATCAAGGCAACACCAAAAGTTATCATCACTGGTGCCGGAATCGGGGCGTTAGTATCCATGCCTGTATCACCGGTACGAATAATATCCATAATGGCTGCGAAAGGTCCTACTGCATTAGAAATATCATTGGCACCATGACTGAATGCAAAACCGGCAGCTGTAAATACCTGCATCCAACTGAACATCAGAAAGGTCGACTTGCTCAAATCCTTACGTTTTAATGTTTTGGCATAGATGAATGTGGCCATCCAGATGAGTGCGCCAATCATAATGATTAAAAGAAAATTGGTAACCACAGACAAACCAAGGTGCAGATTGGTTAATCCTTTAAATAGCAACATAGCGGTAATCATCATGCCACCACTGGCAGAAATTAAAGGTACCCAGTTATGCAGTGCTTTGAAAGCATCAATACTGTTTTTGCGGCTTTCAATATCAGCCAGCCCTTTATAATAATCTGACTCCAGCTCATCAACACTGTAATCAGGATCACTGTAGTTTTCAGCATCACGGGCAATTGCAGATGAAATAGTGATTTTTTCTGTTTCGCTTAGTTGTTCAAACCAAACTTTGTGTTTTTCTTTATAAGCTTTTTTTTCCTGCTTGATTTCTTTCAAAGCAGTATTCATGCGGTCGTTGTAATCGAGTACATGTTTTTTTATCAGGCTGAAAAGAATAAATGACAATGCTCCCCCTAGCACTGGAGAAATCACCCATGACAGGCCAATTTCACCCATTTTGTTCCACTGGATTAAATCAAATGCATTGCTGTTACCGGTAACGAGATAGCCCAGACACAGCCCACCACCAATCAGACCACCAATCAGAGAATGGGTTGTTGAGACTGGCAGTCCCTTTTTTGAGGCTATCAGCAGCCAGATTGCCGCAGCCAGCAATGCTGCCAGCATGACATTTATACATTGTGATGGTGTCAAATGCATGGCACCAAGGTCTATAATACCGTGACGAATGGTTTTGGTCACTTCACCACCGGCTATTACTGCTCCGGATACCTCAAAAACGGCAGCTATGCCCAGTGCCTGTGGTATTGTAAGTGTTCCTGCTCCTACACTGGTACCAAAGGAGTTGGCAACGTCATTGCCACCGATATTGAATGCCATGAAAGCACCAAACAGAGTGGCAATGATGAATAACAGTGGTGAGTGATGATTGGTATAACCTAGCCCCCAGTAAATAAAGTAGGCAATGGTGCCAATTAACAATGCTGCGAAAGTGTAATTAACCCGCATAATCAGGGGCGAGCGAACAGATGAAGTGTCTGAGGCCATAATGTATTTATAAAGTGGAGGATTCAGAACAGACACATGCAATCGCTATATGACGAATGCAGTGCTGCGTGAAAAACTGTCATTATAAAGATTTTTATTTCAATAGGAGTAAATTATGTATTCAAATTCATTTTTACCTATAGTTGCGCCACTGAAATTTTACGCAGTTGTTCCTTCTGCCGATTGGGTAGCACGAATGGTGGATGCAGGTGCCAATACGGTACAGCTACGTAATAAAACCGCGATTGGTTCAGCATTGTACCGTGAAATTGAGCGCAGTGTAGCTTATGCAAAAGATTCCCCTACGCAATTATTTATCAATGATTTCTGGTGGGAGGCTGTAGACTGTGGTGCCTATGGCGTGCATCTGGGACAGGAGGACTTGGAAAGTGCTGATTTGGTCATGATTCAGAGTGCCGGTTTACGGCTAGGCGTGAGCACTCATTCTTCTGAAGAGTTGGCAAAAGCACTGGCTGTAAGTCCAAGTTATGTAGCTTGTGGCGCAATTTTCCCCACTAAAACCAAAACTATGCCTAGCCAACCGCTGGGTCTGGACAAGCTCAGACAATACGTTTCACAGGCCGGTAGTATGCCTACAGTAGCGATTGGCGGAATTGATTTGAGTAACGCCAGCGAAGTTCTGGCGACAGGTGTAAGCTCGTTGGCTGTGGTACGGGCAGTTTCAGAGGCGGCTGAACCGGAAAAAATAGTTAAGGCTTTTCAGGCGCTTTGGCAAGAATAAAAATTGACTGGTTTGGCAGTAAAATACAGCGATTTCTAAGTTATTAGCGTAACTTACGCCAATGCAGGCTGCTTTTGAAATATTAATATTTACAAATACATTATGCAGAAAAAAAGGATATAAATAATATGAAGTAAATGATATCGGCTATACTGGTGCGGGATTTTCCTGATAATCAGTTGCTGCAAAATTATGTCGAAATTATTTCTTTCCGAACCAGAAACACCGAAAACGGCTATAGGCGTTCTGTTACTGAATCTGGGTACACCTACAGCACCCACAGCTCAGGCTGTACGCCCTTATCTGCGTGAATTTTTATCTGATCAGCGCGTGGTAGAATTACCACGTTTTCTATGGCAGATGATTTTGCGTGGGATTATTCTGCCTGTGCGCGGGCGTAAAAGCGCCCATGCTTACAGCAGTATCTGGCAGGATAATGGTTCACCACTATTGATTGGTACCCAGGCACTTACTACTGCTTTAGCCAAAATCATGCCCAAGGGCGTTATTACTCGTTTTGCCATGACTTATGGTCAGCCTAGCGTGGCTAATGTTTTGCAGGAGATGAAACAACAAGGTGTGCAATATTTGCTGGTGTTGCCGCTATATCCGCAGTATGCAAGTTCCAGTAGTGGTGCTGCACTTGATCAGGTTTGGCGGGTGATGCTCAGGCAGCGTGTGCAAATGGCGGTACGCAGCATCACCAGCTTTCATGCAGACAATAATTATATCCAAACGCTGGCCAGTCATATTCAGACATACTGGCAGAAGCATGGGCGAGGGCAATATTTATTACTGAGTTACCACGGCATTCCACAGGCGCAACATCTGGCCGGGGATGAGTATGTTGAGCATTGCACCACTACAACCCGTTTGCTCGTGGCGGAACTTGGTTTAAAAGAAAGTGAATATCGGCAGGCATTCCAAAGCCGTTTTGGTTACGCGCCATGGGTAGGTCCAAGTACACAGGATTTACTGGTTCAGTTACCACAGGCCGGAATAAGCAGTCTTGATATAGTCTGCCCGGGTTTTGTGACAGATTGTCTAGAAACACTGGAAGAAATTAATATTCGCGGTAGAGCAGATTTTCTGGCACATGGTGGAAAACAATTTCAGTATATTCCGTGCTTGAATAGTGAGCATGAATGGGTAGAAGTATTAGCACCACTTATCAGGCAGCATTTACACGGCTGGCAATAGTTCCTTATCCATATCGCACAAACAATAAAAACGCCATAGTCTTACAAGCCTATGGCGTTTTAAAATTTGCTTTTAAGCTGCTGCGGTTTGATTAATGATGCGAGCAATCAGCGCATTGTCTTTACCCTGCATCTGTGGAATCTGTACTTCAATTCCATTACCAGCGGCCACTTCCACTGGATATCCCTTACGCGTCATTTTTTCCAACAGGATAATTTGATTACCGCTGGGGTGAATAATTTCCAACTGGTCGCCAACACTGAATTTATTTTTTACTTCAATTGTTGCCCAGCCATCAGCATCTATAGCTGTTACCTTGCCAACATACTGGCTTTGTTTTGATAAAGAATGACCCGACAGATAATTCTGATATTCCTGAGTCTGATGACGTTCCAGAAAGCCAGTGGTGTAACCGCGATTAGCCAAGCCTTCAAGTTCAGCCAGCAGCGCATAATCAAAAGGTTTACCAGCAATCGCATCATCAATGGCACGGCGGTACACTTGTGCCGCACGGGCAACATAGTATACGGATTTGGTTCGACCTTCCACCTTCAGTGAATCCACACCGATTTCCGCCAGTTTCGCTACCTGTTCTACCGCACGTAAATCTTTGGAATTCATGATATAGGTACCATGCTCATCTTCCATAATGGGCATCATGTCACCCGGGCGGTTTGCTTCCTCAATTAAATACACCTTATTTGCCAGCGGATGCCGCTGCTGCTCATTCAGACCTAACAAGGTATCTTCAGCCAGACTTTGCGCCTGTTTAAAATCAAAATCACGCAATAGCTGCGCATCACCATTGTCGCTATCCATCGTATTATGTACCTTATAATCCCAGCGGCAGGCATTGGTACATGTACCCTGATTAGGGTCGCGGTGGTTAAAATAACCGGAAAGCAGACAGCGGCCGGAATAGGCAATGCATAAAGCACCGTGAACAAATACTTCCAACTCGATATCTGGGCATTGCTGACGAATTTCAGCAATCTCATTAATACTCAGCTCTCGCGACAGAATAATCCGCTCAATACCGATACTTTGCCAGAACTGCACTCCCCATGCATTAGTGGTATTGGCCTGAACAGACAGATGTATCGGTACTTCCGGCCATTTTTCACGCACTTTCATAATCAGCCCGGGATCAGCCATAATCAGTGCATCTGGCCGCATGGCAATAATTGGTTCCATATCCGCCAGATATGTTTTCAGTTTCGCATTGTGTGGCAGAATATTGCTGGCCAGAAAAAATTTTTTGCCACGAGCATGTGCTTCAGTAATTCCCTGTTCCAATATGGGCAGATGAGCAAATTCATTATTGCGAGCACGCAATGAATAACGTGGTGTACCTGCATAAACAGCGTCAGCGCCGTAGTCAAATGCGGCACGCATCCGTTCCAGTCCGCCAGCAGGCAATAATAATTCAGGTGCTTTCATGAGTGTGCAAACTTTCCTGATAGTTTTGAATATTTTTAGGCAGCCTGCTATATTGCAGCCGGCTGCCTAAAATAAAGTATCTGTTATTACATTAATTATCCGCTTTTTCCCATACAGGGTCAATTGTCATGCCGTATCAGGCTATAATTAATCACTTGTCTATCCGATGTAAAAACTGGTCATGTCTGCGAACCGTATTAATCATCAAGCCGCCTTTTTACTTACATCCCGCCCGTGGAGTGAAAGTAGCCTGCAAATTGAAATATTTTCTCGTGATTATGGCAGAGTAGTGATGCTGGCTCGCAGTGCCCGGCGCCGGCAAAGTGAGTTACGTGGTGTGCTTGTTCCGTTTGTGCCCTTACAGTTATCTTGGTATGGCAATAATGAACTGAAAACCTTGCATCGTGCTGAGTGGGTAGGCGGCTGGCGGCAGCCACAGGATCAGGCTCTATTCAGTGCCCTGTATGTCAATGAATTGGTGCTGAAACTGACTGCCCGCGAAGACCCCTTACCTCAAGTTTATACCGCGTTGCATACTGCATTACAAAGTATTACTGGCGGTGAACATTTATCAGCATTGCGGTATTTTGAATGGTCATTACTACGCGCTTTGGGTGTGGCACCTGATATCAGTCAGGATAATCAGGGGCGGGCAATTATTGATTATGAACGTTACTGGTTACGCGCCGAACATGCACCAGTTTTATTAATGCAGGCAGAGCTGTCTGCACAAGAAAACGGCATTATCGTCCATGGTCATACCCTTAATGCCTTAACTTCACTGACACTGGCTGCTCAGCCACAATGGCATTCAGAAGCAATCCGTCTTACCCGCATGCTTCTTGATTTTCGTCTGCCAGAAGGCATAATTAGTCGCAAGATATTGAAACAGTTGCAGCAATATACGAGTTAATATATAGCGTGTAATTGTTTAATTATAATTGTTGCTGGGGCGTTGACGAAAATATTAAGTACGGCTACCACTCACAGTTAGTATATTGGCGAGCCATCAGGTAATTTCGGTTTTTATTTATGCTTGATAAAAATTCGATTTTGAATATTTGCATAATTTACAGGCAAAAAAATACAGCCAAAACGGCTGTATTTTTATTTTGGTCGGAGTGAAAGGATTCGAACCTTCGACCCCTTGCACCCCATGCAAGTGCGCTACCAGACTGCGCCACACTCCGACTTCGTAAGGAAAGCGATTATAAGTATAATCGTATTACTTGGCAAGTACGCTATTCAGGTTATCCACTACTTTCTCAATTTGCTGCCGAACCTCCGTGGCATCTATGGCCGGATTACCGTCAGCATCCACCTGATTGCGTGTAAATGGATCAATATATGGTTTAAAGCTATTGCGCAATTGTCGAATTTTAATTACATCAGCACGAGTATAATGCTGGCCGCCATAGCCAACAACTACCCCGTGTATTTGCTGCCAGACAGAAAACTGTTCAGCACTGATGTCAGCAAGACGGCATAATTCGTCAAGGGTGAAGTACCGCTGTGCTGGAATGGGTAACAGCTGCTTATGCTTGTTTTCCATTATAGTGATCAACCATGCCTTTCAATTTTTGTGATGCGTGGAATGTAACAACACGTCTGGCTGAAATAGGTACTTCTTCGCCGGTTTTAGGGTTACGCCCCGGGCGCTGTGGTTTGTCGCGCAGCTGGAAGTTACCAAAACCGGAGATTTTGATTTGTTCTCCTTGTTCCAGCGTGCTGCGAATTTCTTCAAAAAACATTTCTACAATTTCTTTGGCATCATGTTTGCTCATGCCTGCAACTTTTTCTACCAGAATATCTGCAAGTTCAGCTTTTGTCAGCGTCATATCTAAATTTCTTTCATTAAAGAGGATGTAATTATCCCCAAATTAGTAAGTGTTTTCAAGTGTGTAAATTCACATCAAAGTAGCGTGTACAGCGATGATTTTAAGTGCGTAATTGTGCACCAATTGTACCTGCTATATCAATGAATTTTTTCATTATTTCTTCAACTTCTTCATCGGTTAGTGTTTGTTCTGTGCTTTGCAGTATAACTTTTATGGCTATACTCTTGGTATTTTCAGCCATACCTTTTCCGCGATAAACATCGAATATTGATATTTCTTGAATTGTTGGATGGGTTACTGTGGCTAAGGTGGTGATTAACTGTTCGGCGGTAGTTTGCTCCGCTACGATAAATGCCAGATCACGCCGTACCGGCTGGAATTTGGATACTGGCTGATAGGTAATTCTGGCTTGTGTTAATACAGCGTTTAAATCCAGTTCGAATAAAATGGGTGACTGGGGTAAATCATATTTTTGGGTCCAGCGTGGATGCAGTTCGCCAATAACACCAACTACTTTGTTATCAATTATGATTTCTGCTGTTCTGCCGGGGTGTAGGGCAGGATGCTGTGCGGCACGATAATCAATTCTATGTGCGCTTAATAAGCCAGCAATATCGTTTTTGACATCATAAAAATCAACATTTCGTGTTGTTACAGCCCACTGTTCAGGCAGAACTGAACCATAAGCCAGACCGGCAATTTTTTTGGTCTGAGTGTATTTTTCTACCTGTTTGTTAAATACGCGCGCTACTTCAAATAATCTTACTCGGTTTTGTTTCCGATTAAGATTGTTATGCAGTATTTCTATTAGCCCACCAAACAAGGTAGAACGCATAACGCTGAGCTGGCTGGCTATCGGATTTTGCAAGCGAATCGGGTTGGTGTTGCCTGCAAGATCATGTTCCCATGCTTCTTCTACAAATGCGTAGCTGATTACTTCCTGATAACCGCTGTTGGCTAATTGATGATAAATGCTGAAAAGTGGTTTTTGTGTTTCTGGTAAGGCCACCATATTCAGTTTGCCATTGGTGTGGTCGTCCGGAATATTTTCATAGCCATAGACGCGGCCAATTTCTTCAATCAGGTCAGCTTCAATTTCGATATCAAAACGGAAGCTGGGCGAAGTAACTATAAAACCATCATCACAAGATTGGGGATTAAGTCCTAAATGTTGCAGGATAATGCCAATGTCTGTTTCAGCAATGGCAACGCCAAGTACTTTTGCCACTCTTGTTGTACGTACTTTTACTTGTTTTGTGGTCGGCAAGATACCTGTTGCTTCGGTGATTACGCCAATGTCGCCCCCGCAGATTTCTTTTATTAGAGTGGTTGCGCGTTCTATGGCCTGTTGCTGTAAATTGAAATCTACGCCTCGTTCAAAACGGAAAGATGAGTCGGAACCAAAGCCATATTGACGAGCTTTACCAGCAATGCTATCTGGTGTAAACCAGGCGCTCTCGATAACGATATTCTGTGTATCATTCGTAACTGAGCTGGTGGCACCGCCCATTAATCCAGCGATGCTTAATACTTGTTTTTCGTCGGCAATCACCAGTGTATTACTGTTTAAGGTAACTGTTTTGTCATTCAGGCAGACCAGGGTCTCACCTTCATGGGCATGGCGAACAGTTAGGTTACCGGTGATTTTGTCTGCATCAAATATGTGCATTGGCTGTCCCAGCTCAAGCATGACATAGTTACCGATATCAACCAATGCATTAATACTACGCAGGCCACTGCGTTCCAGCCGTTGTTTTAACCATGTGGGTGTGGTGGCATCTGCATTGACTCCGCGCATTACCCGGCTAAGAAAGCGGCCACAGTCTTCCGGAGCATTGATGCTAACTGGTTGGCTGGTATTGATTGTTGGCTGATTTGGGGTAATTTCTATCGGATGTAGTGCTGTCTGGGTTAGGGCACCTACCTCACGTGCTATGCCTTTTATGCTCAGGCAATCTGCGCGGTTTGGGGTGATTTTCAGGGTTAGCAGATTATCATTTAAATCCAGATAATCACGAATATTATTACCAATTGGTGCATTGGCCGGCAAAATCAGCAGGCCGTTTACTTCATCTGGCAGTCCCAGTTCTTTGGCAGAGCAAAGCATTCCATTGGATACCTGACCGCGCATTTTGGTGGGTTTGATTTTGAAATTACCCGGCAAGATGGCGCCAGGTAAGGCGCAAGGTACTTTGATACCAGGCTGTACATTGGGGGCACCGCAAACGATTTGTATTAGTTCACCTGTGCCTGCGTCAACCTGGGTGATGTTGAGCCGGTCTGCATCGGGATGTTTAATTACGGATTTAACTTCGGCAATGACTACGCCGCTAAATTCAGGCGCGGCCAGACTGGTTTCTTCTACTTCCAATCCGGCCATTGTCAGTAAGTGAGCCAGTTGTTCGGCCGATAATTCAGGATTAACCCACGAATATAACCAATTTTGAGAAAATTGCATGATGCTTCCAGTATGTATTCTGTTGCGGTTTAATCCAAAAGTGTGGTGGCTATGCCAGTAATCCATGTGTTACACGATTATTTAATCAGTTTGGACGTTGGGTATTCACTTTTGGGATTAATGTTATTTGCTGATGAGTCTGTTTCGGTTGTTATTCAGTCTTAGGCACTGTTCACAATCTGAAAAATTCATCAGTAGTAGGTATCAGGTTGTTTATGGCTTCGATATTAAAGCTAAAATCAGAAACAAAATATGCTGGGGCTGGGCTTGATGTCATGGTTTTGTTCCTGCTCTTTAATTGTCTTCTGTTTAAATAACAATTAATTTTAATCCTGAAACTGTTTCAGGAAGTTTAGGTCGTTATCGAAAAACAGGCGTAAATCGTTGATACCGTAGCGGAGCATGGCAAAACGATCTAAACCGATACCAAAAGCAAAACCTGTGTATTTTTCAGCATCTATGTTGACATTTTTCAGTACGTTGGGATGTACCATGCCGCAGCCGCCTACTTCGAGCCAGCCACGTTCGCCCATTATGTCAATTTCTGCTGAGGGTTCGGTAAAGGGAAAGAATGAAGGGCGGAAACGTACTTGTAAGTCATCGCGCTCAAAGAAACGACGGATAAAATCGGTAAATACAGCTTTCAGATCGGCCATGGTTACGCCTTCTTCAATCCATAAGCCTTCTGCTTGATGGAACATGGGCGAGTGGGTTGCGTCTGAATCGACTCTGTATACACGGCCGGGAGCAATAATGCGGATTGGCGGTTCTTTTTTGTCGAGCATGTAACGAATCTGAATGGGCGAGGTATGGGTACGCAATACGTTACCATTTTCTACATAGAAGGTATCCTGCATGGCTCGTGCCGGATGATTAGGTGGGATGTTTAAGGCTTGAAAGTTGTGAAAATCGTCTTCTATTTCCGGCCCGTCTGCTACGGTAAAACCCATGCTGTGAAACAGTTCAACAATGCGTTGTAAGGTTAGTGTAACTGGGTGCAAGCCACCCAGATTTTGCCCGCGTCCGGGTAAGGTAACGTCCAGTGCTTCGGCTGCAAGTTGTTGTTGGAGTTTTGCTTCATTTAAGGCTTCGCGTTGCTGGTTATATGCAGCCTGAAACTGATTTTTGCATTCATTAATATGAGCACCTGTAGTTTTGCGTTCTTCTGGTGTCATTTTTCCTAATGTTTTTAATAAGGCATTAAGTTCACCAGTTTTGCCTAGGTAGCGAGCTTTTACTAATTCTAATGCAGGTAAGTCAATGGCTGAGTTAACAGCAGCGATGCCTTCGGCAACGATGCGGTTGGCGTTTTCCATAACGAGATTCTTTACTTAAAAAATAAAACGAAGGTGTGTTTGTATGCTCTTTGCCTTGCTGTTGATTGTGCTGGAATTTTTATCAATACCGAGCCTGAAATGGACAAAATGGGCAATATAACACGCTATAATAAAATATGTGCTAAAAGGTTATTTTAACGCGAAATTCATGTAATCAACAATGCTAAACGATGATTTTGACAATGATTGGGTTGTTTAATCAGGCAGGAATACAAAAAAAGGAAACCGAAGTTTCCTTTTTTTTTCAAAATCAGTCTATCAGGCTAATGCTGCTTTTGCCTGTGCTGCCAGTTGGGCAAATGCGGCTTGATCGAAAACAGCCAGATCCGCCAAGACTTTGCGATCAATTACGATAGCAGCTTTTTTCAGGCCATTCATGAATTTGCTATAAGATAAGCCGTTTTGGCGTGCTGCTGCATTAATACGTACAATCCACAGTTGACGGAATTGACGTTTGCGTTGACGACGGTCACGGTAAGCATACTGACCGGCTTTCATTACAGCCTGTTTGGCAATACGATAGACGTTTTTACGACGACCGCGATAGCCTTTAGCTAACGCTAAAACTTTTTTGTGACGGGCACGAGCGGTAACACCACGTTTTACGCGAGGCATAGTTCAAACTCCTTAAGCGTAGGGTAACATTTTGTGGATAGAAGCCATATCGCGTTCGTTCACCAGTGAGGTGCCACGCAATTGACGTTTATTTTTGGTGGTTTTTTTCGTCAGAATGTGACGTTTGAACGCGTGAGCGCGTTTTACACCACCGTTACCCAATACTTTGAAGCGTTTTTTCGCGCTTGATTTGGATTTCATTTTCGGCATGGGAAAACTCCATTGTTGTTTGATCAGGCGAGGGGTGGCTGTAGACAGCACTTTAACCCACACACCACGGTTTTTGCCGCCTGAATATTGATTTATGCACAGCGGCGATGCATAAGGGAACGGATTATAATATACATGAGCCGGTAAGACAATATGGCAGTCATTATCTGTTATTAATACTTTGTGAACCGGGTAAGATATTGATAGGCTAGTATATGAAAAACCTCATTTTATCTAGGTAAAATGAGGTTTTGGTAACATAGCTGAATTCGGATAATGATTATTTCTTTTTCGGGGCAATAATCATTACCATCTGGCGACCTTCCATTTTGGGGAACTGCTCAACGGTACCAATTTCTATTAAATCAGCCTGAATACGCTTGAGTAGTTCTGCGCCTAGATGCTGGTGAGCCATTTCACGTCCGCGGAACCTTAAGGTGACTTTTACTTTATCACCGTCAGCTAAAAAGCGGGTGATGTTACGCATTTTGATCTGATAATCACCTTCGTCAGTGCCAGGGCGAAATTTAATTTCCTTAACTTGCACCTGTTTCTGCTTTTTGCGCTGTTCGTCGCGTTTTTTGGATTGTTCGTATTTGAATTTACCGAAATCCATTAATTTGCAGACGGGTGGCTTGGCGGTAGGAGCGATTTCTACCAGATCCACATCATGCTCTTCGGCCAGTTTCATGGCCTGCTGAGTAGATACTACACCCAACTGTTCGCCAGTTGGTCCAATCAAACGCACTTCTTTAATGGTGATTTCACCGTTGATGCGTGCTTCGCGTTCTTGAGCGATGGTCGTACTCCTTATTCACGTTTAATGAAGAGACAAGATTTCCTGTTTCAGTTGGGTAATAAATGTTTCAATATCCATCTGACCCAGGTCTTCGCCGCCGCGTTTGCGTACGGTAACCTTGTTGTCCTGTTTTTCCTTCTCGCCTATAACCAGTTGATAGGGTAGGCGTTGCGTACTGTTATCTCGGATTTTGTATCCAATTTTCTCATTACGCAAGTCTAAATGCACCCGGAAGCCTTCTGCGCTTAAATGCGTGGCAAGTTGTTGACAGTATTCGGTCTGTGCTTCGGTAATATTCATAATTACCATCTGTACTGGCGCCAGCCATAATGGAAATGCGCCGGCATGGTGTTCAATCAGGATGCCGATAAAGCGTTCAAGTGAACCCAGAATGGCACGGTGGAGCATTACCGGGCGGGCACGGCCATTTTCTTCGGTCACATATTCAGCTCCCAAGCGCTCTGGCAGCACAAAATCTAGCTGAATTGTGCCACATTGCCACGAGCGGCCTAATGCGTCTTTAATATGGTATTCTACTTTGGGGCCATAAAAAGCACCTTCACCGGGTAATTCTTCCCAGGTAACACCACAGGCTGTCAGTGCCTCACGCAATCCTTGCTCGGCTTTGTCCCAGATGGCATCAGATCCAGCGCGTTTTTCTGGGCGCAGGGATAATTTGACGGCTACGTCGTTAAATTCAAACTGGCGGTAAATGCGCATTACCAGTTCGTTAAATGCTTTGGCTTCGCTGACAATCTGGTCTTCTGTACAGAAAATATGCGCATCATCCTGTGTAAAGCCACGTACACGCATCAGGCCGTGTAAGGCTCCAGAAGGTTCGTTACGATGACAGGAACCAAATTCAGCCAGACGCAATGGTAAATCGCGATATGAGCGCAGGCCTTGATTGAAAATCTGGATATGGCCGGGGCAGTTCATGGGTTTAACTGCATAAACACGTTTTTCCGATTCGGTAATGAACATGTTTTCTTTGTAGTTATCCCAGTGACCGGATTTTTCCCACAGGCTGCGATCCATAATCATTGGTGTTTTGATTTCCTGATAGCCGGCAGCGGCAAGTTCGCGGCGCAGATGCTGTTCAATAATCTGCCATAGAGACCAGCCTTTGGGATGCCAAAATACCATACCCGGTGCTTCATCCTGCAAGTGGAATAAATCCATCTGTTTGGCCAGTTTGCGGTGATCGCGCTTTTCTGCTTCTTCAATACGCTGAATGTATGCGTTCAGATCTTCTTTGCTCGCCCAGGCTGTGCCATAAATGCGTTGCAGTTGTTCGTTTTTGGCATCTCCGCGCCAGTAAGCGCCGGATAGTTTGGTTAACTTAAAGTTTTTCAGGAAACGGGTGTTAGGGACATGTGGCCCCCGACACATGTCTACATATTCCTGATGGTAATAAAGACCCATTGCTTTTTCATCTGGCATGTCTTCAATCAGGCGCAGTTTGTAGTCTTCTTGGCGCTGTTTGAATACATTGATGACTTCATTTCGTGGTGTAACTTTTTTGATTACATCGTAATTCTGTGCAATCAGTTCTTTCATGCGTGCTTCAATAGCTGCAATATCTTCGGGGGTAAATGGCCGCTCGTACCAGATGTCGTAATAAAAGCCATCTTCAATTACTGGCCCGATAACCATTTTAGCCTCAGGATACAGTTGTTTTACAGCATGGCCGACCAGATGTGCGCAAGAGTGGCGAATGATTTCGACACCTTCTTTATCTTTGGCGGTTATGATGCTGACTTGAGCATCTTCTGCTACCTGATCACATGTGTCTACCAGCTTGCCGTTAATTTTGCCGGCAATTGCGGCTTTGGCTAAGCCTGCACCTATGGAAGCGGCAATGTCTGCTATGCTTAATGGCGCTTCAAACTGACGGACGGAACCGTCTGGCAGGGTAATGTTTAACATGCATACTCCACAAATAACAGACCAGGCTCGCTTGCTACAAGTGAGAAAATCAGATGGCTGCTTTTGATTAGATTTATAAATTAAAGGGATTAGGTAAAAGCGTCTGTTGCTGGTGAACGTCCGCTTCAGTTAAGGAATTTATTTTAACGATTTGAATTTTGCTTGGCAATGCTTACGCGGCGAAATGTGTTGGTTTCGGCTATAATGGGATGTTCTGTCATAATTGTTGTCATTAAATTGGTTATATGCTGAAATTTACTTTACAGCGCACTGATGGTTTTGCGCGTCGTGGTACTCTGGAGTTGAATCATGGTACGGTGGAAACACCAGTATTTATGCCGGTTGGGACATATGGTTCAGTAAAGGCCATGTCGCCACGTAATCTGGAGGAAATCAAGGCACAGATTATTCTGGGTAATACTTTCCATTTGTGGTTGCGGCCGGGGCTGGATGTTATTCGAGATTTTGGCGGGTTGCACGATTTTATTGGCTGGAACCGGCCGATGCTGACTGACTCCGGCGGTTTTCAGGTGTTTTCTTTGGCACAGATGCGTAAATTAACGGAAGAGGGCTGTACTTTCCGCAGTCCGATTAACGGAGATAAGCTGTTTTTGTCGCCTGAAATTTCCATGCAGATTCAAACGGTGTTAAATTCAGATATTGTGATGCAGCTGGATGAATGCCCAGATGGCAATGTGGATGCGAGAGAGGCTGAGAAGTCTTTACAAATGAGTTTGCGCTGGGCAGAGCGCAGTAAAAATGAATTTGAACGCCTGAATAATCCAAACGCTTTATTTGGTATTGTTCAGGGGGGCATGTATGAGGATTTGCGTGAGCAATCACTGGCTGGTCTGGAGAAAATCGGTTTTCCGGGCTTGTCTGTGGGTGGTTTGTCTGTTGGTGAACCGAAACCGGAGATGTACCGTATTTTACGGGCTATTGGCCCTAAACTTCCGGCACATAAGCCACATTATCTGATGGGTGTCGGTACACCTGAGGATTTGGTATATGGGGTAGCTTATGGCATTGATATGTTTGATTGTGTAATGCCAACCCGTAATGCACGTAATGGCTGGCTATTTACGCGTTTTGGTGATGTGAAAATCCGAAATGCGATGTATCGCCATGACCAGCGCCCATTGGATGAAAGTTGTGACTGCTATACCTGCCGTAATTTCAGCCGTGCTTATCTGCATCATTTACAGCGTGTAGGTGAGATTCTGGGCGCTCAGTTAAATACTATCCATAATTTGCGTTATTATCAGATACTGACTGCGGAAATGCGCTCGGCCATTGAGGCTGGTAAATTCAGTGAATTTCAAGCTCACTTTCATGATGATCGCGCCCGTGGCGTTCTGTAATCAATCTTTTTTGTATGGGCACTGCAGTAGTATTATCGATAAAGTTAATGTGATGCGGATGGAGGTAATGCGCTGTCGGCAATTTTCTTTGGATGTTGTTTGGTCTTAGTATAGTGGAGAGGTAGTATGGATGAAAAAGTCTGGTCAGGCCGTTTTCATGAGCCGGTAAGTGAGCTGGTTAAGCAGTATACTGCATCGATTACATTTGATCAGCGGCTGGCTCAATGTGATATTCAAGGTTCACTGGCACATGCACAGATGCTGCAACAGGCTGGTGTGTTGAGTGTAGAGGATTTGTCTGCAATTAAGGCTGGTATGCAGGAAATTTTGCAGGAAATAGCTGCCGGCAAAGTTGAATGGTCAGTTGATCTGGAAGATGTGCATATGAATGTGGAACGTTTGCTAACCCAGAAGGTGGGCGATGCTGGTAAGCGTTTACACACGGGGCGCAGCCGTAATGATCAGGTGGCTACTGATATTCGGTTATGGCTGCGTGAAGAAATTGATCGTGTTGTGGTTTTAATTAGGGATTTGCAGTCTGCACTGGTTGATTTGGCTGATAAAAATGCAGAAGTGGTGATGCCGGGTTTTACACATATGCAGGTAGCTCAGCCTGTGAGTTTTGGTCACCATATGCTAGCGTATGTTGAAATGCTGGGGCGTGATGGTGAGCGTATGCTTGATTGTCGCCATCGGGTTAACCGGATGCCATTAGGTGCTGCTGCACTTGCTGGTACTACTTTTCCGATTAAGCGTGAAGTTACTGCGCAATTACTTGGTTTTGAAGCAATTTGCCAGAATTCTCTGGATGCGGTATCTGATCGTGATTTTGCTATTGAGTTTACTGCTGCTGCGTCGATTCTGATGATGCATTTGTCACGTTTGAGTGAGGAGCTGATTTACTGGATGAGTCCGCGCTTCGGTTTTATTGATATTGCTGACCGTTTCTGCACGGGTTCTAGTATTATGCCGCAGAAGAAAAATCCAGATGTGCCGGAGTTGGTACGCGGTAAAAGTGCCCGTGTGGTGGGGCATCTGATGGGATTGATTACTTTGATGAAATCACAACCACTGGCCTACAATAAAGATAATCAGGAAGACAAGGAGCCACTTTTCGATACGGTAGATACTCTGGTGGATACTTTACGTATTTATGCAGATATGATGCGAGGTGTTAGTGTGAAACCTGAGAATATGCGTGCTGCTGTGTTACAGGGCTTTGCGACAGCAACTGATTTGGCTGATTATCTGGTGAAAAAGGGCTTACCGTTTCGCGATAGTCATGAGGTAGTTGCACGTGCAGTACGGCTGGCGGAAGAGCAGCAGCAGGAATTAAGTGAGTTATCGTTGGATGTGCTGCAATCTTTTTCCAGTTTGATAGATGAGGATGTATATCAGGTTCTTTCACCTGAGGGTAGTCTTAATGCGCGTAATCATGTTGGTGGTACAGCACCTGCACAGGTACGTGCGCAGGTAGCACGCTGGCGTGAGTATTTGCAATCTGTTTAAATTTTATTATACTGGCTGTTTTAAGTAGTTCGTTTGAAAATCAGGTAGGTTATTTTCTACCTGATTTTTTATTTTGTTTGAATGTTCTTTGATAATGTTTGTTTTAACCGTTTTATCTTTAAAGGAAGATGATAAGGTATGTGATTTATTGTCTGTATAAATTTTATTTGGATTAAGCTAAGAATAAGTAGTATAAATGTTAATTGGAAATAATTTTTTTGCAGATAAATGATACTGATATTTATGAAATACAAGTATGCATTGATTTAGATTAATATGTTTAATGGATAAGATAGAGATTTTATGTTTATTGATTGCAGTAATTTGTAATGTTGTTATGTAATAATTGATTAGATAAGTATATTGTTATTTTTAAAAATTATGATGATAAGGTAAAGTAGAAGATATGGGTAGTTAAATGTTACCTAGCTTTGATTTTAGTATATTTTATTGTTGTGATGCTGTTATTTATGTTTATGCTTAATGAATATCTATTGTTGATGTTGAGTAGACGGTAATACGGGATGCAAATATGCTTGGTTCTTCGGTTCCGCTTCTTTTAATTTTGCAAGGTTGTTTAAATACTGCTGCAATTTATTTATAAGGCAATTCCCGAGCAAAATTTGTTGTCTGTGGGGGATAAAACAAAGCTATATCAGCTGTTGAGGTAGGTGTAATAGTTAGTTATTTGATTCCAAATGAATTAGATCCGGGTAAGTTATCTTGAGGGTACTTTAACTCTTACTGGGTAGCAGTTTTTATATGTAAATAAAGTATGATTATTAGGTAAAACACTGGTGCTGATATGTGGTTTCTACGTTTTGCGCTTGGTGATGCTAATCAGTTTTGATGGATTTATATGCCAAAAAGAGGTTTTATTTGTTTGATAATATGGTTAAGTTTTTTAGAAATGCAAATTTTAGGGTAATGTTTGAATTCTGTAATGGGATTCTAGGTTGTTATGAATGATGTCATACTGGTAATAATCTAAATTTTAAGATTAGGCTTAAGTTTGTGTTAGTTACAGGTTTCTCTTATTAATAAGCACTTTTGGTGGAGGAAATAACAATTTTTTTACAATGAGTTATTTTCGATTGTATAAAATACCTAAAATTATTTCATTGAAATTTAAATACTATTTAAATGGTGTTGTAATAATCGCAGTTGATATTAAATAAAATGCACAATATGCTGGTTATTTGTTGTAGAATCATTTACAATTATTAACTTATTTAAATTAATCTTAGTATATATCTGATTTTAAAAGGGTTGTTATGCGATTGCAAATTACAAAGTTGATTTTGGCGTTGACTGTTGCGGGACTGGTATCGGCATGTGGGAATAAGACAGAAGAAGCTCCTGATAAGATGGTGCGTGCTGGTATGCAACGCATGATGAAAGAGGATAATCAGTTCAATTTTACCAGTACTCTTAAATTGGAATTAGGAGATCAGGCAGGTATAAATACTGCGGATAAGGGTTCTGAAGTGTCTGATGTGATTGTACAGCAGGCAAGTGGTGCTTCCGCGGAGCTTTTATCAAGTGACGATCAAGACGAGCAAAAACTGGCAGAAGAACTATCTGTTTATGAAAAACGGCAAATGGAATCTGTTAACAAGATGGTGAGACTGATTAGCAAATCAGTGTCGATTCCGGTTACAGGTGCGGTGGATTTTAAAAAGGGTCTCGTGGAAGTTATTCCAGAATTTCGTTATGAGAACAAAAATGCACTGATTTCTTATAAATTTCCTCTCTATTTAGACTTTAATAATTTATCTATGTATGTGGATGCTTCTGCATTCACTAATATATCAGATATGATGAATGGGGAAAATAATCCTCAGTGGGTAATAGGTGACCGATATGTGCAACTGGCTTTGCCGCAGGACAGAGTACAGCATTTACCTGTTGCTGACTTGTTAAAGAGTCTACCTAAGGCTATTGATGATGGTTATACTGCTATTGAGTCCAGCGCATTTAGCAAGGTGGATGTGGACGAATTTGGCAAAAGTCTGGAAGCAAAATCTCAGGTTAGAATTAATTCAACTTATGCAATGAGTATGAAATATGATGTTGCTATGTTGCAAAGTGTTTCTCAGGCTTTGAAGCAGGCTGCTGCCAAGGCTGGTTCGGATAGTAAGTATCAGCCACAGGATTATGCAGTTCTACAAAATATTGTTGACGGTTTGGTATCAGTCTATTCAGGTGATGTTGAAACAGCGAATACGCCTTTCGGTTATTATATGGCACAAATGAAGAATAAATCGATACCAATTATCTATAATTTCTATTTTGATTCTAAAGGCCGAGTGATAGGTATGCGTTCTCAGACGGCGTTACCGCTGGATGAAATGAAAGAACTGAAAGGACCGATAAATATTGATTATAAAATTCAGTATGAATACACAGGAAGTCCAAAATTTACTATGCAACCTACGCCGCAGAATTCAGTTAATATTGGTTCTCGTTTAGGTCTGTACTGATAATCAAATAAAATTATTTTTTGATTTGAATAACTTTTGGCCAGTATGCTTTGCATTACTGGCTTTTTTATATTTTGCTTTCGTTTGTTTTTTATGCTTAGTCTGAATATTGTAATTGGGATGACTAGATGAGAAATTTTGGTATGTTGTTGCTGTTGTTTTGTTAAATTGTTTAATATTAATAATAAGTTGATGTTGATAAGCTGATAATTGAATTTATTAAGCTAGATATAATCTAAGTAAACTTTTATTGCAGAATGGTGGCTGTCAGCTATGTGATTACTGAGGTCAAGGTATTATGTCTATGAGCGCCTATTGTGGATGTATTTTGTTTCAGTAGGATGATCGCTTAATTATTATTGTGATACGTTTGTTTATTGTGCGTTGTGTTTTGATATGGTTTATCCGCGCGGATGATGCTGCTGTACTAGTTGTTTCAAACGCTCATTGGCTACATGGGTATAGATCTGGGTAGTTCCTATATCGGCATGTCCCAGTAATAGCTGCACTACCCGTAAATCAGCACCATGGTTAACGAGATGGGTGGCAAATGCATGGCGCAAACCGTGGGGGCTGAGATGATGAATACCTGCTGCACTGGCATATTTGGTGACGATCATCCATGCCAGCTGGCGTGTAATGGCGGTTTTTTTCTGGCTGACAAATACTGCATCACACGCTCTGCCTTTAAGTAAAGCAGGGCGGGCATGAGTAAAGTAATTTTGTAGCCAGTCTGTGGCTTCTTCTCCCATTGGTACCATACGCTGCTTGTTTCCTTTACCGATGGTACTAAGTACGCCATTATGTAAATCAATTTCGTTAATGTGTAAGTTAACCGCTTCACTGACGCGTAAGCCGGTAGCGTACATTAGTTCCAGTAGGGCTTTATCGCGCAGACCATGTGCTGTATCGGTGTCTGGGGCAGTCAGAAGGGCGTCTATTTGGCTTTCGGAAATGATATCGGGCAGATGCTGGCCTTTTTTGGGCATTTGTAGCTGCTCGGTAGGTAAATCCTGACGCCGGTTGTATTCCTGCATCCAGCTAAATAAACGTTTACATGCGGATAGAGCTCGTGCCTGTGATGATGGTTTTTCACTATCGATAAATACCGCAGCAGCCAGTGATAAGGAATCTACGTTGAACCAGTTCAGTTGCTGAAGTTGTAAACGGTGGGCAATTTTGCTCAGGTCGCGCCGGTAACCCTCCAGTGTGTTGAATGCCAGTTGTTCACTTAGCCATAGGTGCTCAAGCAGTGATTCAATTGGTTCGAGCAGTTCTGCTGGTAATGGTTCGTTTACCATGTTGCTCCCTCATGGGTAAGTAGCCAGCGTTTGATATTGAGTTCGAAAGGATTATTACTCAGGCTGAAACCACCCAGACCATTGGCGGATACTATTCGATGGCAGGGAATAACGATTGGCAGGGGATTTTTGCCACAGGCCTGTCCAACTGCTCTGGCAGCACTTCCCAGTATGCGGGCAATATCGCCGTAGGTGGCTACCTGTCCGTAGGGAATATTGGCAATTGCCTGCCACACTCGTTGCTGGAATTCTGTACCAGCAGATGAGGGGGGATAGTTAAATGTTTGCAGCTTGCCAGAGAAATAGGCATCAAGCTGTTGAGCCCAATATCCTGTCAGTCTGGGTAAGGTTGGCGACGTGGCTGTTTGCCAGTGGATTGCCTGTAGTTGTTGCTGCTGGCTAAAATCTAGAATTAATGGACAGCAGGGCGCAGGGTAGGAATAGCTAGGCATGCTGTTGCAGGGTATCTAAAACGGTCTGGGCGTGTCCGGCGGCTTTAACTTTGCGCCATTCATGGATAATATTGCCATCCTGATTCAGGATAAATGTGCTTCTTTCAATACCGAATACTTTTTTGCCATACATGTTTTTTTCTTTGAGGACGTCAAACTGGTGGCACACTGTTTCTTCACAGTCTGACAACAGGGTAATGTTGAGTCCGTATTTGCAGATGAAATTATGATGGCTTTTTTCTGTATCTCGAGAAATGCCGATAACGTGATAACCCATTTGGGTAAATTGTGGCAGTAGTGCACTGAACTCCTGTGCCTCAGTCGTGCAACCGGGAGTATTGTCTTTCGGATAAAAATAAACCACAGCTGGCAGGTGTTCGGCGATGTTGAAGTTGCCACCTTCAGCATTGGGCAGGCTGAACAGCATGGATTTTGACATTGTATATTTTCCTTTGTAAATTTTGTTGATTCGGTTAGTTGCGGACAAAGGCGGTAATCAGAGGATCGTTGCCAATTAGGCGACTACAGTGTCCGTGAATGTGCGGATCAAAGGTAGTGCCGGCGGGTAAGGTATCAGCAGAATAAAAATGCTCACCTGGGCCAAAACGGCGGGTGCTTCCATCTCGCAGGCCGATTTCCATGATTCCCTGTAGTACAAACAGCCATTGTGGCTTGTCGGTACAGTGGAAATCGCTTGTAAATCCAACTGGGCTGTGACGTAATTGTAAACTTTGTGCATTTAACCACGGTGATAATTGGCTTTTTTCATTGCCGTGGTTTAATTCGATTTTTTCTTCTTTGAAGCGGGCATAGCCATCGCTATCGGTATATAAAATAACTTTGGTAAATGTTGTCATGGTTTTGCCTGATGTGTTGATGGTAATAATCAGTACAGGGTATAGTAACTCTGTACTGATGAGTTAATTAATTAGCCGATTACGCCAAGGTTGTCATCTTTGGATGGGGTGGTGTTATGTCTGGGTAGTAGCCATAAGGTTGCAATGATGTCTAACAGGTAGATAGATGCCAGCAGACACAAGGCTGCATAGAATGACCATTCTTTGACAAAAAAACCGATAACCAGTGGCCCGAAACCGCCTACTCCACGACCGAGATTGAATAGTACATTCTGTGCAGTGGCGCGGACATGTGGTGGAAAGTTATCAGATATCAGTGCACCATAGCCGCCAATCATGCCGTTGACAAATAGACCCATAATGGCACCACAGATAAGTAATGCGGTAGGGTTCTGTAACTGGGCATATTGTGCCACCATGATAAAGGAACCAATCTGGTAAATCAGGAAGATTTTCCAGCGGGCAAAGTGGTCGGCCAGAAAACCGAACAGCCAGATACCGATAATCATGCCAATTACGGTGACTGCTGTCCAGTTACCGGAAGCGGTAAGACTAAAGCCCAGTTTACTGGCCAGATAGCTGGGCATCCAGATCATTAATCCATAGTAACCAAAGTTTTGTACTGCGCACAGGATAAAAATACCCAGACTGGTTTTGGCTGTTTGCCAGTCTTTAACCAGTAAGCCCAATCGTGCTGTAAATGACAGTTCGCCTTTGGCTTTGTGTTCGCGGGTAAACTGTTCTGGTTCGCTGGTATCATGACGAATAAAATAAGACGCGACAGCAGGAAATAATCCCACGAGAAACATGCCACGCCAGCCGATAATATTGAGCAGAAATGGGGTGATAAATGCAGCAGCAAGTACGCCTAATTGCCAGCCAATGCCGACATAAGCCGAGGCACGGTTGCGTTTTGCAGCAGGCCATACTTCAGCAATCATGGCCATGCCGATGCCAAATTCACCGCCCAATCCCATACCAGCAAGTGCACGGTAAATTAGCAGGTCGTAATAACCCTGTGCAATAGCACACAAGCCGGTAAATACGGCAAACATAAGAATGGTGAGCGATAACATACGTACCCGCCCGAAGCGGTCGCTCAGGTGGCCAAATACGATGCCACCGATAACGGAACCGATAAGGGTCCATGTTACCAGTGAACCGGCCTGTGAGGTATTCAGTCCAAGGTCGTTGCTGATGGCACTGAGCATAAAGCCGAGTATCAGTAGGTCAAAACCATCCATTGCGTAGCCACTGATTGCGGCTACCATGGCTTTTGCGGGCGTTAATTTTTTTCTTGCTTCATTCATAGGTTGGCTTAATGACGGGAATCTAAGATGTTAATAATGGGTTTGTCTGTTTGTACAGGCTGTTTGATTTCACTGGTCTGTACCAGTGTTGCTGTGGAGGGAAAATTTTCGCGGTCAAAGGCAATATCGCCACCGTGTGGCAATTTTTGCCCTTGTTGCAGGCTGGTGAAGTTAAATAATCTGTAGTCCGCCAAATGGGAGGGTACAACGTTTTGCAGGGCTGAAAACATGGATTCAATGCGCCCCGGAAACTGTTTATCCCATTGTTGCAGCATGTCCTTGATTACTTGTCGTTGCAAGTTGGGCTGTGAACCACACAAATTGCATGGAATAATTGGAAATTCCTGCATTTGTGCATAGCGAATCAGGTCTTTTTCCTTAACATAGGCTAATGGTCTGATAATGATGTGTTCACCATTGTCAGATAACAGTTTTGGCGGCATCGCTTTGAGCTTTCCTCCGTAGAACATATTCAGAAACAGAGTTTCCAGAATATCATCGCGATGGTGACCCAAAGCTATTTTGGTGCAGCCATTTTCTTTGGCTACGCGATACAGGATGCCACGGCGCAAGCGGCTGCACAGGCCACAGGTGGTTTTACCTTCATTTATAACACGTTTGACTACGCTATAGGTATCTTCTTCGATGATTTGAAAAGGTACGCCCAGACTATGTAGATAGTCAGGCAATATATGAGCCGGAAAGCCGGGTTGTTTCTGATCAAGATTAACGGCCAGAATTTCGAATTGTACCGGAGCGGATTTCTGTAGCCTCAGCATAATATCCAGTAATGCATAGCTATCTTTGCCGCCAGAGAGACAAACCATGATTTTGTCGCCCTCGGTAATCATCTGGAAGTCGTTAATTGCAGCACCAACCTGATGACGGAGTCGTTTGATCAGCTTGTTGTTTTCGTATTCGCGTTTGGGTGTATGAGACATGAATGCAGCACTAATTAAGCAAATAGCTGCCATTGTACAATAATTAAAGGTCGGCTGATGAGACTCAGCCGACCTGTATTAAACTTTACAAGAATTAGAAAGGGATTCTTAGCTTCTTTTCTCTGGTTCTTTATCCAGCTCGAATATTTGGTGGAGTACTCGGGTAGCCAGCTCCAAATATTTTTCATCAATTAATACGGAAACTTTGATTTCGGAAGTTGAAATCATTTGGATATTGATATTTTCTTTAGCCAGTGTGCGGAACATAGTAGAAGCTATGCCCACGTGGGAACGCATACCCATGCCAACTATAGATACTTTACACACGGTGTCATCGCCACAAATTTCATGTGCGCCGATTTTTTCCTGAGCTTTGTGCAGAATATCCAATGTATTTTGATAATCGCTACGTGGTACGGTAAAAGAAAAATCAGTGGTACCAGCTGAACCGAAATTCTGAATGATCATGTCTACTTCAATATTGGCATCGGCTACTGCACCGAGTATCAGAGATGCTATTCCCGGTGTATCCGGTACACCACGTACATTAATTCGTGCCTGATTTTTATCAAAAGCAATACCGGATACTGCCGCATGTTCCATCATATTTTGATCCTCTTCAAACGTAATTAATGTGCCTTTACCACTGTTTTCAAGGCTGCTTAAAACGCGCAGTCGCACTTTGTATTTACCGGCAAATTCTACCGAACGGATTTGCAATACCTTACTGCCTAAGCTGGCCAGCTCGAGCATTTCTTCGAATGAAATGGTGCTAAGGCGCCGCGCTTCAGGTACAACACGCGGATCAGTAGTATAAACGCCATCTACATCAGTATAAATCTGGCACTCATCGGCTTTCAGTGCCGCTGCCAGAGCAACTGCTGATGTGTCTGAACCGCCTCGGCCGAGAGTTGTAATATCATTATTGGCATTGATGCCCTGAAAACCGGCAATGATGACTACTTTGCCTGCATCCAGATCAGTGCGGATACGTATTTCATCAATTTTATCAATCCGTGCTTTGGTATGGGCGCAATCGGTTTTAATTGCTACCTGCCAGCCGGTATAACTTTTGGCGTCTACGCCAATGCTATGCAGTGCCATGGCCAGCAGGCCGATTGTAACCTGTTCGCCGGTTGATAACACAACATCCATTTCACGAGGACTGGGCTTTTCCTGAATTTCATGCGCCAGTGCGACCAGCCGGTTGGTTTCCCCACTCATGGCAGATACAACTACGACAACATCGTCACCGTTGGCTTTTGCCTGTGCTACCCGACGTGCTACATTTTTTATACGCTCTACCGTTCCTACTGAGGTACCGCCGTATTTCTGTACGATCAACGCCATAATACTGCTTGCTTTCTGAGTTATTTTAATGTCAAAAAAGGAGAGACTGTGTTAACACTGCCTGCTTAATTATCCTGTCAGGACATTCTTTTTAGCATTTTTATCATGCAAAAACAAGCTGCTGAATTAGTATTTTGTCAGATTCAAGTAGCTTGTTTTCAATAATCTCGAAGTTCAGAACAATAGGTAATTGTATTTATATGTATTAATTGCTCGCTAGTGCTTGTTGCTGAACAGCAAGAATCTGCTCAATTCCTTTTTGTGCCAGACTGATTAATTCATTTAATTGCTGGATACTGAATGTAGCACCTTCAGCAGTACCCTGAATTTCAATCAGTTGCTGTGAAGCAGTCATGACTACGTTGATATCGGCATCACAGGCTGAATCTTCTGGATAATCGAGATCAAGTAGCAGTCTGCCATTAAGTATGCCAACTGAAATAGCAGCCACGGCTTCACGTATCGGATTTTCACTGATTACGCCACGGGCAAGCAGTTGGTTAACAGCCAGTGACAGGGCAACAAAGGCTCCGCTGATGCTGGCTGTACGTGTACCACCATCAGCCTGAATGACATCGCAATCAATCAGTATCTGGCGACTGCCCAGCTTTTCCATATCCACAACTGCGCGTAAGGAACGACCTATCAGGCGCTGAATTTCCTGCGTGCGACCAGTTTGTTTTCCGGCTGCGGCTTCGCGGCGCATACGTCCGTTGGCTGAAGCTGGCAGCATTCCGTATTCTGCAGTCACCCAGCCACGCCCTTGATTTTTGAGAAAAGCCGGAACATTTTCGTCGATGGTGGCAGTGCAAATTACTTTAGTCTGACCACAACAAATCAGTACGGAACCATCTGCATGTGCCAGAACGTTAGGGGTAATACTAAGCTCACGTGGTTCATTATCAGCACGATCAGTGCGATCAGGTATAGGTATATTTTTCATACAGGCAGCTTTAATTAAGTAATGAATAAAGAATTATATAGCTAGTGTACTGCTATTCATACCAATTAAGCCTTTTGTAGATGAAGAGGTTTTGGTTATACTTGATTTAATTGCCAGTTTGAATGTAACCAGGCAGTAAAAAACAATTTAAGGAAAATATTATGTTATACAGTATGACTGGCTACGCAAATGCTTCAGGACAGTTTGGCAATCGCCAGATCAATATTGAGCTTAGGGCAGTTAATCATCGCTATCTGGATATTCAGTTTAAAGTTGTTGAAGAATTACGCCGGTTTGAGGGGCAGATGCGCGAATTAATCAATGCGCAAGTAGCAAGGGGCAAACTGGAGTGCCGCGTACAAATTAAGCAGCTACCCAGCCAAAATACCGAGGATTTACCTATTGATCATAAATTGGTAAAGCAATTGGCGGTATTTAATCAACAGATACGTCGTCAGTATAAAGATTTGGGTAAGTTGACGGTTGCAGATATTCTGCATTTTCCCGGCGTAATTGTCGCCACGACGGAAGATGAAGAGGTACTGCTCAATGGCGTGTTGACGTTATTGAAGCAGGTGTTAACCGAATTTAAGACCGCCCGGGCGCGGGAGGGCGAAAAACTCCAGCAGCACCTGCTGAGCCGGCTCGATGATATGAGTGATATTGTGGCTGCGATGCAGCAGCTGTTTCCTCAGCTATTACAGGATTATATGAACAAAGCTGAAACCCGCTTGCGTGAAGCAGTAGCACAGGTAGATGCAGAACGGCTGAAACAGGAATTTGTTTTGTTTATGCAGAAAGCGGATGTTGATGAGGAGCTGAATCGTTTAACTACTCATATTGCTGAGGCACGACGTCTGATAGAGGAACACCGTGGCAGTGTGGGCAAACGTCTGGATTTTCTGATGCAGGAGCTGAACCGAGAAGCCAATACTCTGGGTAGCAAAGCCATTGCTATTGAATGCACTCAGGCTTCTGTTGGTCTTAAAGTGCTGATTGAGCAGATGCGCGAGCAGGTGCAGAATATTGAATAAATTGTAATGAATCTTGGATCAGTTATAACCAGAATTATCTGAGGAGTTAACAGATAATTCTGGTTTTCTGTAGCCTGCCTTACTGTATGAAAAAGCGCTGTTATAAAGATAAATTAATTATGCGTTCGGCCGCTTCTACGCATTCTTCAACACTGGATACTAGCGCAATGCGGACATAACCGGCACCGGCATTGCCGTATGGGGTGTTGCGGGCAAGATATCGTCCCGGTAGTACTCGGATGGCTGCTTTTTGCCATAACTTTTTAGTAAAGGCTAAGTCATCACCATCGGGGACTGATAACCACAGATAGAATGACGCATCTGGTTTCTGTATGGCAAATTTCCGTTGTAATATTGGAATAACTTTCTCGAATTTTTCCCGATAAAGATTACGATTGGCAATAACATGTTCTTCATCGTTCCAGGCTGCAATACTGGCATATTGTACTGGCAGGCTCATGGCACTGCCATGATAGGTACGATAAAGCAGGAAATTGGCCAGAAGTTTACTATCACCTGCGACAAAGCCGGAGCGTAAGCCGGGCGCATTGGAGCGTTTGGATAAACTGGTAAACATAATCAGGCGGTCAAATGTTCGCCCCAGTTGTGTGGCTGCCTGTAATGCGCCTAAAGGTTTGTTGTCATCATCAAAGTAGATTTCTGAATAGCATTCATCCGATGCAATTACAAACCCATATTCATCCTGCAAGGTAAATAATTTCTGCCATTGCTCCAGATTCATTACTGCACCGCTTGGATTACCCGGAGAACATACAAATACCAGCTGTACTTTAGACCATGTATTGCTATCGATTTCCTGCCACTGCGGCATAAAATGCGGTGCCCGGCAATTAACATATTCGACGCGTGCGCCAGCTAGTACTGCTGCGCCTTCATAAATTTGATAAAACGGATTGGGACTGATAACTACTGGCTGAAATTGGCAGCTGGTATCAATAATGGTCTGGGTAAACGCAAACAGAGCTTCACGACTACCTAAAATGGGTAGCACTTCAGTATCTGGATTGACATTTAATCCTGCATACCGGTGTTGCAACCATTGGGCACAGGCCTGACGCAGTTCGGTAATACCAGCTGTAATCGGATAAACAGCAAGCCCATTCAGATGCTGAATCAGGGTATCGGTGAGTATGGTTGGTGTGGGGTGTTTTGGTTCACCAATGTGTAATGAGATTGGTTGCAGATTTGCCGGTGGTTCAAGGCCGTCCATTAATTTACGCAAGCGGGCGAAAGGATAGGGCTGTAATAATTCCAGTTTCGGGTTCATGATGATAAATACAAATAATTGTAAATGCTATGATACTACCATCAATCAAATTATCACGGCAGTAGGTAATGGTTATTTGTAAAGCAATATACGGTTTATTAGCATCCTGAATGATACAAAATAGTGTAACAAATAATAAAAAGCCACATTGCAGTGGCTTGGCATACTGAAAATGGGCTTAAGCAGACTTCTGCTCCGCTTGTTTGTTTCCAGTCAGTAAGTAGTCAATGGTTTCTTTTACCGTGCGCATAGCACTACCGAACGGCAGAGGGTCTTTTCCACGGAAGAATAAGCCTTTATCAGTTTCGCCCCGCCATGCAGCAGCAAGTTTCAGGTCAATACAGAACTGGCCGACTTTCTCCAGCCCGTCACGCAGGCCGCATACTGATAAACAATTAATCCCCTGAGTGCAGCGACGCGGGTCAGCTTTGGCATTGGCCTGTAATATGCTTTCGCGTTTCAGATAACTGTCAAGAAATTTAGTTTTAACCCCACGTGCTGGCAAACCGGCGACAGACATAAATTCCACAATTTGTTCACCCTCTGCACCAGCCAGAGTTTTTTTGAAATTAATATGTGCATCACCTTCCTGAGTAACTGCAAATGCTGTACCAATCTGCACGGCGGCAGCACCCCATTCCTTTAGGGCAGTAGTGATTTTCTGGAAGTTAGCCATGCCGCCAGCCACAATTAATGGAATTTTCTCCCGTTCCAGCTCAAGTTTTTTAAACAGCTCAAAAGTTTCTGTGAGTACACGTTTAAATTCAAAACGTTCATCATTTACGCCGGCAACGGTGGCCGCCCCCAGATGGCCAGCTGCATGAGCAGGATGTTCTATTACAATTGCATCGGGCAGGCGGTTTTTTTTCATCCAGCGTTTCAGTACGATGGCTATCCCTCGCGATTCAGATAAAATTGGCATTAAGGCAACATCAGGAAAATTTTCTGTCATGTCGGGTAAGTCCAAGGGCAAACCTGCACCCATTACAATTGCATGTGCTCCTGATTCACAGGCTTGCCGTACCATGGCCGGATGATCTTTGACTGCTTTCATCACATTAACTGCAATCATGCCATGCCCCTGGGATTGAGTTAATGCAGATTTAATTTCACGATCAAGGGCAATCCGGTTTAAAGTGTCATATTTTTCCTGCGTTGGATTTTCCAGAGATTGCTTCAGTAAATCGGGATGCAGATGACGTAAGTCTACACTGGCAATTGTACCCACGCCATTTTCACGAGCTACTGCACTGGCTAAACTAGACGCAGACACGCCTACGCCCATACCACCCTGAACAATCGGTATCAGGTGATGATTGCGGATAATCAGTGGTGCAAATTGCTGCATATTGCTTCCTGTCTTTGATGTCAATAAGCAGCACACTTTGATAGTGCCACTTAAGTGTCAAGCCTGTAATTACTGCTGCAAGCCATTTAAAATCGTGCCTGATTCAGCTGGCTCTTTATAAATTAGTGTATCTACTCTATTCTTGCTCAAAGCTGCTGTCAAGATAATCAAAGCTACTTAATGACTCTCGATTTGGCTTTGTTGCTGGTTTGTAGGATTTGTACGACAAGGTTAGGTAATGTAAGGATTGGAAGATTAACCTTAGTGCTTAGAGAAATAATTGCCAACCCATGTTATATTCACACAGTGAGCATGAATCAGGTAATCACAACAGGGTAAATAATTAAATGGTTACATGTAATGCGCAGCGACGTGTTGTTCTGGGTGCGCTGGTTTTATTTCTGTCAGCTTGTGGCACGGGTAATCAAAAAAAGGTTCAGTTAGATAAGCAATACCATCTAACTCCAATCAGGATTACCAAAGTTAGTCATCAGCAGGGAAGTCAGGAATTGCTGCTGCAAAGTATGAGTCTGATTGGCAGACCTTACCGTTATGGTGGCAGTACTCGTGATAACGGATTTGATTGCAGCGGTATGGTACAATATGTTTATCAGCAGGCATTACAGGTTAACCTTCCTCGTACCGCACGTGATATAGCTGCTGTTTCCACCCCAATCCGCATGCGTGACTTGCAGGTTGGGGATTTGGTATTTTTCAACACCTCGGGACAGATCTATTCACATATAGGGTTGTATATAGGTAACGGTGAATTTATCCATGCTCCTTCTAGTAATGGTGTGATTCGTACAGCCAGACTGGATCAACCCTATTTTAGCCAGCGTTTTACAGGTGCACGAACGCTGTTTGCCCGCTAATTAAAAGAATTAACCATTCTTTTTTATGACTAAGTAATCGCAAAAACAGGACAACAACATGAGTGAGCAAGATTTAGTATTGGTACTTAATTGTGGCAGTTCTTCCGTAAAGGCTGCAGTAATGGATGTAGCCAAAAAAGAAGTTTTAATGAGCTGTCTGGCTGAAAAAGTAGGCAATACTGATGCTTTCATTACCTTTAAGATAAATGGTGAAAAACATAAACATACTTTAACTGACGGTCATGATCATGTTGCAGCCGTAATGGCCTTACTGGGACAGTTAAAAGAGCTGGGTTTATATGATCGAGTAAAAGCCATTGGTCATCGCGTAGTACATGGTGGTGAGCGTTTTACCCAGTCTACTGTAATTACACCTGAAGTAATGCGTGACATTGAGGCATGCATTGTATTGGCACCGCTGCATAACCCAGCTCATATTCTGGGCATCCGAGCTGCACAACAGGCATTCCCTGAATTGCCACAGGTAGCCGTGTTTGATACCGCTTTCCATCAAACCATGCCTCCACATGCTTATCAATATGCCATTCCGTCAGCTTTGTATACCCGCTATGGTGTACGCCGCTATGGTGCGCATGGCACCAGCTATCGCTTTGTAGCACAGGAAACCGCGGCATTTTTGCAGCGCGATATTAATGATATGAGCATGGTTATTGCTCATTTGGGTAATGGCGCATCCATCACTGCTGTTAAAAATGGCTGCTCACAGGATACCAGTATGGGGCTGACGCCTCTGGAAGGTCTGGTAATGGGTACGCGCTGTGGTGACATCGATCCAAGTATTTTCTCTTTCCTTGCTTCGAATGCCAAAATGAGCATTGAACAGATTACTGAAATGCTGAATAAAGAAAGCGGATTGTTAGGGCTGTCTGATCTTTCCAACGACTGCCGTACGCTGGAAGAGGCTGCCGCCAATGGGCATAAAGGTGCAATACTTGCTCTGGAGGTATTCGCTTACCGTTTGGCTAAATACGTAGGTGGCATGATGGTTGCCTGTGGTAGTCTGGATGCGCTGGTGTTCACCGGCGGTATCGGTGAAAACTCTACAATGCTACGTGAAAAAGTTGTGAATTACCTGAATGTATTTGGCATGATTATTGACCACGATGCCAACAAAGTAGCCTGCTTCGGCACGCCGGGTGTGATTAGCACCAAAGACAGTAAAGCTGCTGTTATGGTTATTCCAACCAATGAAGAGCTGATGATTGCACAGGATACTGCTCAGTTAACTGGTATGCAGCTGTAACAAACCGGATATCGAAACACAGATATTAAAACTGTGTACGTTTCTAAAACTGACTTTGTATCATTACAAAGTCAGTTTTTTATATCTTTCAATGCTTTTGATGGTTTTAATTTCAAGTAATAGCTTTATAACGCCAGTAAAATATATTGAACCCAGTATTAATTAATCATAAAAAAAGGAATCCACAAAATGGATTCCTTTTTAAGTAGAAGTAATATTTGATTTACTAAGTTACAAATTGACTTCACATTATGTAATGATAATCTTGCGCAACTGAGCCAGAGTAACGGTTTTATCTTTAAAAACGAAGTTTTCTATTGTATAGGTATTATTTTGGAAGAAAAATCTCACCGTAACAGAATCATTATCGTTATAGCCATAAATGATTAAATCATTGTTGTTCCTGCGGAATTTAACTTCTTCGAAATCAACATCGGTAAACTGGATGGTATCTTCACCCTGACAATCATAAATGATATCCTGTCCATGTCCTTTGGCAAAAATATAGGTATCATTACCCTGACCACCTTCCAGATAATCATTGCCGGTGCCACCAATCAGAGTATCATGTCCATTATTACCAAAAAGTTCATCATTACCGGCACCGCCATCCAGAACGTCATTGTATCCTCCTGTAATAATTTTGTCGTTACCATCTCCGCCATAAACAAAAGCGCGGCCATTAGTTAGGGAAATGGAGTCGTTGCCACTGGTACCATATAGCTGCATACCATCCTTACGCAACTGAGCCAGAGTAACGGTTTTATCTTTAAAAACGAAGTTTTCTATTGTATAGGTATTATTTTGGAAGAAAAATCTCACCGTAACAGAATCATTATCGTTATAGCCATAAATGATTAAATCATTGTTGTTCCTGCGGAATTTAACTTCTTCGAAATCAACATCGGTAAACTGGATGGTATCTTCACCCTGACAATCATAAATGATATCCTGTCCATGTCCTTTGGCAAAAATATAGGTATCATTACCCTGACCACCTTCCAGATAATCATTGCCGGTGCCACCAATCAGAGTATCATGTCCATTATTACCAAAAAGTTCATCATTACCGGCACCGCCATCCAGAACGTCATTGTATCCTCCTGTAATAATTTTGTCGTTACCATCTCCGCCATAAACAAAAGCGCGGCCATTAGTTAGGGAAATGGAGTCGTTGCCACTGGTACCATATAGCTGCATACCATCCTTACGCAACTGAGCCAGAGTAACGGTTTTATCTTTAAAAACGAAGTTTTCTATTGTATAGGTATTATTTTGGAAGAAAAATCTCACCGTAACAGAATCATTATCGTTATAGCCATAAATGATTAAATCATTGTTGTTCCTGCGGAATTTAACTTCTTCGAAATCAACATCGGTAAACTGGATGGTATCTTCACCCTGACAATCATAAATGATATCCTGTCCATGTCCTTTGGCAAAAATATAGGTATCATTACCCTGACCACCTTCCAGATAATCATTGCCGGTGCCACCAATCAGAGTATCATGTCCATTATTACCAAAAAGTTCATCATTACCGGCACCGCCATCCAGAACGTCATTGTATCCTCCTGTAATAATTTTGTCGTTACCATCTCCGCCATAAACAAAAGCGCGGCCATTAGTTAGGGAAATGGAGTCGTTGCCACTGGTACCATATAGCTGCATACCATCCTTACGCAACTGAGCCAGAGTAACGGTTTTATCTTTAAAAACGAAGTTTTCTATTGTATAGGTATTATTTTGGAAGAAAAATCTCACCGTAACAGAATCATTATCGTTATAGCCATAAATGATTAAATCATTGTTGTTCCTGCGGAATTTAACTTCTTCGAAATCAACATCGGTAAACTGGATGGTATCTTCACCCTGACAATCATAAATGATATCCTGTCCATGTCCTTTGGCAAAAATATAGGTATCATTACCCTGACCACCTTCCAGATAATCATTGCCGGTGCCACCAATCAGAGTATCATGTCCATTATTACCAAAAAGTTCATCATTACCGGCACCGCCATCCAGAACGTCATTGTATCCTCCTGTAATAATTTTGTCGTTACCATCTCCGCCATAAACAAAAGCGCGGCCATTAGTTAGGGAAATGGAGTCGTTGCCACTGGTACCATATAGCTGCATACCATCCTTACGCAACTGAGCCAGAGTAACGGTTTTATCTTTAAAAACGAAGTTTTCTATTGTATAGGTATTATTTTGGAAGAAAAATCTCACCGTAACAGAATCATTATCGTTATAGCCATAAATGATTAAATCATTGTTGTTCCTGCGGAATTTAACTTCTTCGAAATCAACATCGGTAAACTGGATGGTATCTTCACCCTGACAATCATAAATGATATCCTGTCCATGTCCTTTGGCAAAAATATAGGTATCATTACCCTGACCACCTTCCAGATAATCATTGCCGGTGCCACCAATGAGAGTATCATGTCCATCATTGCCAAAAAGTTCGTCATTGCCATCATCACCATTTAGTATGTCATTACCATCTCCACCAGATAAAATGTCATTTCCTTTACCTCCATTAATAAGATCGTTTCCCCAATGGCCAGTAATTTTATTATCGTTATCATCACCGTTCAGTGTAACTGTAATTTTGCTATTTATATCCTGTGCTCCAATAGTTTGGTCTTCAAAAATAAAATTGAATGCACGGCTGTAACCATTATTAAAATAGCCAGACAAAGTCACAGAATCTGAGTTGCTATAAGCTTTAATAACTAAATTGTTGCCAGAACGATGGAAGAGAGCATCAGTAAAATTGGCACCTTTGAAAATAATATCATTGCGCTGATTCTGATAGCCTGCGTCTCCTTGATCATAGATCACATCCTGTCCATGGCCTGCTGCAAATTCGTAGCGGTCTTTCTCCCAGTCACCGCCCTTGAGAGTATCATTACCGGTACCGCCAATCAAAACATCGTAGCCGGCACCACCAATCAGGGTATCATTACCGGTTCCACCATTAAGGATATCGTCACCATTACCACCATCTAGAAAATCATCCCCGTTACCGCCACTTAAATAGTCATTGCCATTTTCTCCATACAGTTCATCATTACCAGCGCCTCCAAAGAGATTGTCTATGCCATCTCCTCCATATAGTTTGTCATTACCTGGTCCCCCAGCAATAATATCGTGAGAATTCCAGCCTCTCAGTACATCATCTCCTGATGTGCCACCTAAAGTAAAGGACATCGCTGCAATATCATCAACATTTAATGTTTTATCGTCAAAAATAAAGTTAAATGCTCTGCTGAACTCATTTTTGTAGTTGAAGTAATCAGGCAGGGTAACAGAATCATCTTCACCATAAGCGTAAATAACTAGATCAGTACCGGAACGGGTAAACTGAGCATCAGCCAGATTAGCACCTTTAAAGACAACATCATTGTAATGATTCGTATAGCCGGGATATTCTTTATCGTAAATCACATCTTGTCCATGCCCTGCTTCAAACTCATAGCGATCTTTGTGCCAGTCACCACCTTTGAGGGTATCATTACCGGTACCGCCAATTAAGATATCGTAGCCGTTTCCGCCATTTAAGGTATCGTTACCGGCACCACCATTAAGAATATCATTGCCATCTTCACCATTGAGAATATCATCGCCATCATCGCCATTGAGAATGTCATCACCATCGCCACCTGATAAGGTGTCATTACCGGCTCCACCACTTAAAATATCTTTACTATGCCAGCCGACGATAACGTTATCATCATCATCCCCGGTGATGGTAAAGGTGTAGTTACTCTTGATTTCTTCAAGGCTAATGGTTTGGTCATCAAATACAAAATTAAATGCTCTGCTATAAGAATTGTTGAAATAATCAGGCAGGGTAACAGAATCATCTTCACCATAAGCGTAAATAACTAGATCAG